>JALUTR010000291.1 GCA_027021785.1 Fidelibacterota bacterium
TGAAAAAAGGGTTGTCCAAAGCTCAAATATTGGATGTCTTCGTCGCGCGCTACGGAGAACAAGTACTGTCGGCGCCCACGAAGGAGGGATTTAACCTGATTGCCTGGATATTGCCGTTTATCACGCTTATTGTGGTCGGATTGGGAATTATCGTGTTGCTGCGCCGATGGACCAACAGATCCGAATCCAAGTCCGTGCGATCGGGGGGCGATACATCAGCGACCGGCGACACAAAATACGAAAAACAGTTGGATGATATTTTGCATAAACTGGACGAATGACACAAAGCAATCATAATACGCTTAAATGTCTCATTTGAACAAGTCATAAGGAATTACAAAAATGAGTTCAGTCATATCTTTATTAATCATTACCCTCATAATCCTGTATGTTATCCGGCCTTATCTGCAAAAGAAAGCCGGGGTCGCGGAGATCGGTGGAGCGGAGGGAAACGGTCGTATTGTTGATCTTCGGGAGACCCGGGACAACCTGCTTTCGGCCATCAAAGACATCGAATTTGACTATGAAATGGGAAAACTGTCCCCGGAAGATTTTTCGGAGATTAAGACCCAGTATCGGGATAAGGCGATAGAAGTGTTAAAGGAAATCGAAATGCAGGAAGGGGGCAATTCGAAAACCCGCCAATCGAGTATGGAAGGAGTTTGCGAAGTGTGTAAAAATCCCCGTAAAAAAGGAGATCGCTTCTGTCGGCATTGCGGAAATCAATTTAACGCATCGAAAAGGATTAAACCATGAGAACATCTGCAATATTATTTCTTAGTCCATTGGTCTTTTCGCTTTTGCTTGGGGGCCAAACGGTTGTGAAGAATGGAATTGTTTACGGAAAAGTGATCAATATGAGTGAGGGTAACACGCCGGTTCCGAAACAGGAGGTGGTTCTCTACCAATATAAAAACGGCCGGAAAAACGAAAACTGGCGCGTTAGTGCAGTGACGGATAATGCCGGGGCATTCGTTTTCAAGACATTGGAAGTCGGTGAAGCGTTAGCCTATTATCCGTCTACGGTATATTCCGAATTGGAATACAACGGCGCCCTGGTTAAACCGGATAGTTCCGCCCTCCGTCAACAAAGCAATATCTTTGTCTTCGAACCGACATCCTCCGACACGGCGGTATCCGTTTCGATGCACCATATTATTATCGAACCCGGGATTGGCGTGCTGAATGTGCGGGAAGTATATTTCTTCACGAATAAGAGTAAGTACACCATTATTGGCAATGAACAGGTCGCGCCCGAGAAAAAGAAAGTTCTGGCGATGGAGACGCCGGTAAACGCGGGCGGATTGCAAATAGGCGGTGATTTGATGGCCTGCTGTTCAATTCAAAAAGACAACAAAATTTTCGACACGATGGAATTTAAACCCGGCAGTCGCCAGGTGGTCTTGAGCTATACCGTTCCTTACAAAGGAAGACGGGCGAAGATGACAAAGGAAATATTGTATCCGACCGAAAGTTTCGATGTTTTCCTGGATAACGTCAATTTGAGCGAATTCAGGGTCCGGCCTTATGATGATGGCAGCAAACCCGTCGCAATCGAGATAAACGACGCGGAGCCGTTTAAAATCCGCGATAAAGTCTATAATCGTTATATTGCCGGCAAACTTAGTCCCCAAAGTGTGATTACCCTGGCAATGGTGGACTTGCCCGGCAAACCGACCGATTATAAAATGATTGCGCCGGTTATTCTGGTCCTGATTATCATCGTTTTCTATTTCCTGAATCGAAGGGGAAAGTCAGGCCATAAGCAGGATTAACCGGGAGAATTACAGCTCCGGATGACTATCACGGATGACCGGGGAAAGCCCGCGGTTATGAAAAGGTCCTTACGGTAACGTTAGCAACATGAGTAAAATCAGATAGATAAAACACGTTCCGCGGTGTAATGAAAAAAACAAATTAAATTTGTTTGGAACATCTTTAATATTTAGCGTAATATAAGCAATGCTGAAAAAGACTATCACTTCAACTTATCTTGTTTTCGTTTTTGGGATGGCGATAATGCCGGTTTTTCAAGGTCCCGATTGCGAAAATAATTGCTGTGGCGTTAAAACCGATGCCTGTTCGGTAGTTGAGATGCCCCAGCAGGAGGACTGTGATTCATTTATAAAAGAATGTGACCCGATAGGAATAATGCCTTTTGCCGTTACGTCCTTAACAAATTATCAGCATTCCGAAAATTTGGCCTTAATAGGTTCAAAACCAATTGCGGAGCTTGCTCCGGTTGAGTTTACCGTATCTCCCCCTGTTCTTCGATTATTGGAAGACAATACCAATCCCGCCTATCTACCTCCCCTTCGTATTTAGCACCCCTATATTTTGTCCCGACGTAAAAAAATAACAGTTATTTAACTGTATTTGTTTTACGTTTTTTAAAGGAATTTCCCGGAATTTCCGGGTTTTCACTGATGCTTGCTACTGTTTCGTGAAATACAAAAGGAGAAACAACTTGGCACAAATAAATAGCAAAAAGTATTTGTTTGTTGAACACTCAATAAAGATGTTTATCATAACCATCTTTTCCCTCGGCTATCTGAGTGCGCAAACAAGCGGCAAAACCGACCCGATTGAATTGTTACTGAAAAACAATCGAAGTGTTCGTGCGGCTGTTGAAACTTATCAGGCCGCTTTGAAAAGGGTGGAGACCAAAGGTGTATTACCCGACCCGATGATAGAGAATTCAACGTTTATCCTTCCCATAGAGACCCGTAACGGGCCCATGGAAAATCAAATTATGTTAGGTCAGAAATTTCCGCTCTGGGGGAAATTGAAAAGAGAACGGTTAATAGCGGAACTACAGGCGAAAAATGCCGAGTTTAATTTGCAAGCCAGTAGAATTAAAGCCGTTTTCCGAATGAACCGGGCCTGGGCCAATTATCTGAAAATAACCCGCTCATTAAAGATCCTGGAACAATACCAGGCGGAATTGGAATCTTTTCGAAGAGTGGCGCTTACTCAATACTCGACCGGCACGGGAAAAACACAACATCCGATCCTCAAGTTGCAGATCGAAATGTCGCTGATCGAGAGTCGGATCAATTTTCTACAAAGCGATCTGGAAACCGTGTCCAACGAACTTCAAAACCTTTTCGACGGTTCCTTCACGCCATCCTTATTCAATATTGATTGGGACCTTGCAGTCCCGGAACGGTCCGCCCGGGATTGGGTGGAATTGGCCGACCGATATAACCCGGTCTTGTTAAGGGTTCGCAATAATGTCACGATTGCAAATATCACGAAAGAACTTGCGAAACGGAAAAATTATCCCGATTTGGTTACGGGCGTAACCTATACCTCCGTCGGTCCGACCAGTCTTGGAGGCGCGCCATCGGCCGGGGCCGATGGTTTGGGCGTGAAAGTAGGATTGAATCTTCCGATCTGGCTGAAAAGAAATAAAGCCCGGATCGAATCTTCCACTTTGGAAATCAAAGCCCGGGAAGAAACGGTCGAGGAAACGTTAAATCAGATTGAGGACAATGTTCGCTCGATTGTAAAAGAATTATTCGAAATAGATGAAACCTATAATTTATATGATAAAACCCTGATCCAGGAATCGGAACAAATGCTTTCTTCGGCTTATGCCGCCTATGAAACAGGGAAAATAAGCTTCCTGGATCTGTTGGACAGCGAACGGATGGTTGTAAGAATTCGGTTGGATTTCGAAGATATTATTGCAAAAAAAAGAATTACCGCAGCGAAAATGTTAGAAGCTGTTGGGTTAATTACCTTAGCCAAGGAGTAAACACATGCCTAAAAAAATGTATATACGAAGCTTTTTATTGCTGATCGCCGCCGCGCTGGTGTTGTTTGTGACCGGATGCGGGACAAAAGAAAAACCGGAGTCCGGCGCCCAGGTTCAGGCCGGAGAGGGACAGTTGTACACATGCGGGATGCATCCCAACGTGATCCAGGAAGAACCCGGGAATTGCCCCATCTGCGGAATGAAATTAAATCCCGTGGGAGGTGGCGCAACGACGGCTTCCTCCGCGGCAACATCCGGCGGGGAAAAGAAAATTCTGTATTACCGTGCCCCGATGGATCCAACCTATATATCACCAAAGCCGGGAAAATCCCCTATGGGTATGGATCTGATTCCGGTTTATGAGGGTGAAGAAGCCTTTGGTGCAACCGTAAGGATTAATCCGGTGGTCGAACAAAATATCGGTGTTAGGACAGCAAAAACCGAACGAAGGAATTTAACACGAAAGATCCGTACAATCGGTCGCATTGACTACGATGAATCCCGGGTTTCGCATATTCATACCAAATTTAGCGGGTGGATCGATAAAACGTATGTAAACACCACCGGACAATTTGTCAGGAAAGGCGAACGGTTGCTGGATATTTACAGTCCCGAACTGGTCTCCGCGCAGGAAGAGTATCTGGATGCTTTGGCGAATTTGCGACAGGCAAAAGGGTCTGTAGCAAAGGAAAATCTTGAGAATATTCTTTTCTCAACTAAGAAAAGATTGGAATACTTCGATATTTCGGAAGCGCAAATAGAGGAGATGGCGAAGACCAACATTGTCAATAAAACAATGGAAATCGAATCACCGTTTACCGGTATTGTCGTGGAAAAACATGCTTTGGACGGCATGGAAGTCAAACCGGGAATGAGTCTGTATGTAATTGCCGATTTATCGGAAATATGGGTTTACGCCGATATTTACGAATTTGAATCACCCTGGGTGAAAGAAGGTCAACAGGCGATTATGACCTTATCGTACGAACCGGGAAAGAAGTATTACGGGAAGGTACAGTACGTTTATCCTTATCTGGAAGAAAAGACACGTACCATTAAAGTTCGGTTGTCGTTTCCGAACCCAAATATGGATCTGAAACCCGGTATGTATGCTAATGTGGAAATTCATACTTCACCTATTGAAAATGCCGTTGTTGTTCCCATGGAAGCGGTTCTTTTTTCAGGAGAAAGAAATCTGGTATTTGTAGCCCTGGGCGAAGGGCGTTTCGCGCCCCGCGATGTGGTGGTCGGATTGGAAAGCGGGGATGGATACTATCAGATCCTGGATGGCTTGAAAGAGGGTGAAACGGTTGTCACCTCGGCCCAGTTCTTACTCGATTCCGAGAGTAAATTGCAGGAAAGTATTGCCAAAATGCTGGCCTCACGAAAAGGTGATAACGAATCACCGACGGGAGACGACCCCACGGAACCATCTTACCCGGAAACCGGAGATAAGGATACAAAGAAAATGAATCCTACCGGGAAATCTTCGGAATCGAAAATGAAGATGGATATGGATATGAATATGGATATGGATATGGGAACCGATAAGGATATGAAAATGGACATGAAGGGTGGTAAATCCATGAAGTCGGAACCGATATCATTCGGCACGGTGAAGGATGGCATTCTATCTTATTATACTTGTCCGATGGAGTCTCATTCCTTCGTGAAAATGAAAGAGCCGGGAACCGATCCCGAATGCGGGATGAACCTGGTTCAAAAACAAGAGCCTTATGATCCTGAACAAACTTATTACACTTGTCCGATGCCCGAACATTCGTATGTGGTTATGAAGGAACCGGGCAATTGCCCCGTTTGCGGGATGAATTTAATAGTCCTTAAATAGTTGTATCCGGAGTACGCAAAGGGGAATGATAACCCGGGAGAAAAAGATGGTAACATTCACAAGACAAAAGGATCTCACCGGTCGGCGGGAAGCAAGGGAATTAACAGAAGCGGTTTATCATTTCACATCTACCGGACCGGCATTCTCTATTTATCTCAAGAGGATCAGCATCCGGGGTTTAAAGTTTGCTTTACGTTGCACTTGATCAGAAATATGCGGACAATCAAATATTCAATGAAATTCATCCTCCGGCAGGAGAAGTCGAAAACCTTGTCGGTGGTTCAATCAATTCCCTTAATTGAAATAAATGCGCCGAATATTATTGACTATGGACGGAAGACTATGAACTACAGACTTTTAAAAATTAGGAGATTTTTTAGATGATCGAAAAAATCATAGAATGGTCGATTAACAATCGATTCATTGTCATTCTGGCAACGGGCTTTATCATCCTGGGTGGTATTGCCGCGATTAATACCACCCCCCTGGATGCAATTCCCGATCTCAGTGACGTACAGGTTATCATTCTTACGGAATATCCGGGACAGGCGCCACAGGTGGTCGAGGATCAAATCACATATCCCTTAACGACCGCCATGTTATCGGTTCCGTTTGCCAAAGTTGTGCGGGGGTATTCGTTCTTTGGGTATTCTTTTGTTTATATCATATTTGAGGATGGCACCGACATGTACTGGGCGCGCAGCCGCGTATTGGAATACCTGAATTTTGTTTCGGGACGACTGCCGCAGGGGGTTACGCCGCAACTTGGTCCGGATGCGACGGGCGTAGGTTGGGTATATGAATATACGGTCGAGAGCGATAATCTCGATTTGCAACAGTTACGGTCGATCCAGGATTTCTATTTACGGTATGCTTTAATGAGTGTACCCGGTGTTTCCGAAGTAGCCAGTATCGGCGGCTATGTGAAACAGTATCAGGTCGAGGTGGATCCAAATAAATTATTGGCCTACAATATCCCTCTCAATAAGGTCAAGATGGCGATCAAAAGGAGCAACAACGATGTGGGGGGAAAACTCATTGAAATGGCCGAAACCGAATACATGGTTCGGGGATTAGGGTATATAAAGTCATTGGATGATTTGAGAAGTATTCCGTTGGGGGTTGATAAAAACGGAACCCCGATCCTTTTACGGAATGTGGCTAATATTCACCTGGGACCCGAGTTACGCAGGGGGTTGGTTGAGCGGGACGGCATCGGCGAAGTCGTCGGAGGTGTCATCATCATGCGCTATGGTGAAAACGCGCTGCAGGTTATTCACAAGGTAAAGGAAAAACTGGAGGAATTAAAATCGGGATTGCCGGAAGGGGTAACCATAAAATCGGCCTATGACCGATCACTGCTTATCGAACGGGCAATCGAGAATTTGAAAGAGAAACTGTTGGAAGAGAGTTTGGTCGTATCGCTTGTTTGTATTGTTTTTCTCCTGCATTTCCGAAGCGCCTTTGTGGCTATTTTTACCCTTCCCGTGGGAATATTGATTGCTTTCCTGATTATGCGGTATCAGGGGATCAACGCGAATATCATGTCCCTGGGAGGTATTGCGATTGCCATCGGAGCCATGGTGGACGCGGCCATAGTAATGATTGAGAATGCCCATAAACATATTGAAAGACATAAAGGGAAAATCGATCATTGGCAACTTATATTGAATGCTTCCAAGGAAGTCGGTCCGGCCTTGTTTTACTCGTTGTTGATTATTACCGTCTCCTTTATGCCGGTATTCACGCTCCAGGCGCAGGAGGGACGCTTATTCCGTCCGTTGGCGTTTACGAAAACCTATGCCATGGGAGCTTCGGCGTTGTTGGCGATTACCATTGTTCCCATCATGATGGGCTATTTTATAAAAGGGAAGATATTACCGGAGGAAAGAAACCCTGTTAACCGGTTCCTGATTAAAATCTATCGA
>JALUTR010000292.1 GCA_027021785.1 Fidelibacterota bacterium
GGGAAATATTTAAGTGTTATTAAACTGACAATTACCAACATTGATTCGCCTTTTGTTGATGTGTCTTCCAGTCAAAAGCGAATTAAAAATGTGAAAAAACGATTTGAGAGTTTGCAAAGACGCGATCCCAAACGTCCCCTGGAAGAAATTTATGCCGACCAACCGAACATATTGCGGTTAATCAAAGACTACCGACGGCAATTGGATGAAGCCGAAAGTCTTTTGGCCAGAGCCGTCAACAAAAGTGTTTACGAAAGTATTCCCCTGGACAGAAAAATTAAGGACGATCCGGAGATGCTGGCCTTTATCCGTGAAGTATTGGCATATGAAAAGGAATTAAAAGGCAAACTTAAAAAGAACACCAACAAAAAGACGGTGACTCCGCCGTCCAAACTAAAACGTTCTTCTCACGGGTATCAATGATTGCACGGTCACCGGTTCTCCAGGCTTTTGCCATCGTTTTGATAAGCGTTGTTATCGGAATCGGCGTTAACGTGATCCGCACCGATTCAATTCCCATATTGGCCCGGGAATTGGAAACGGTGGAGTCTTTGGATCAGGTTGCGAATACAGTCACAACACCACAAATTCGTTCTATTGATCTTGAACAGGCCAAATTCTTATTTGATAAAGGAATAGTGTTTGTGGATGCCCGGGAAGTGGAGGAATTTGACAAAGGGCATATAAGAGGGGCCTATCCCTATGCCAACTTCATGGAGTTGACGTTTAAACTGGATTCCCTGCAAGGCAAGGACGCGCCTTTAATTACATATTGTGACGGAAACGAATGCGGTTCCAGCGAAGATTTAGCTTATGATTTGCAGAGCGCCGGTTTTACGAATATTTTCGTTTTATATGGTGGATGGAGTGAATGGCTTAAGGCCGGCTATCCCGTTGAAAAACAATGATTGACAAGATACTGAAATCCAATTTGATTCTGTTATTCCGCATTATTATCGGAGGAGTTTTGATTTATGCCAGTATAACGAAAATCGCGGATCCTGCGATTTTTGCCCGTGATATCGGCAATTATCATTTTTTACCTTTCGGATTGGAAAACCTGATGGCTCTCATTCTGCCGTGGGTGGAACTATTGGCAGGAGTGGGGCTCATAATGGGAATTATGGTGGATGGCTCGGCACTTTTATCCATGGGAATGATGGCTGTATTTATTATTGCCATTGCCCAGGCCATACTTCGCGGCTATGATATTGAATGCGGTTGCGGTTTGAAAGAAGGTCAGATGGTGGGATTGGACAAGTTAATCGAAGATGCGGTTTATTTTTTCCTGGGTTGGTTAATATATAAACGTTCCAATCGCCGTTTTGAACTTTACCCGAAATCCGATTGATGCACATTTAGGGACACTTTAAATCCGGTACGCTATTTATATGCACGATTAGCTCAGTTGGTAGAGCATCCCGAGAATCGGGACCAAGGTCGGGGTCGCGGTTTCTTCCGATGAATGAATTGGGACTTAGTATTTATCGCCCTAATTCCGACATTGGTATGTAAAAACACCTCCTAAGTAAGTTAAATTATTTGTAGTTAAAAAGACAACAAAACTCACTTAGGAGGTGAAAGATAATGACAGGCAGGA
>JALUTR010000293.1 GCA_027021785.1 Fidelibacterota bacterium
TCGCCGGCAATTATACCGTGATCGCAGATGAATTCGTAATTCGGCATCCGGTCATGCCATAGTTCCTCCCGGGTATTGATGTCAAAAGCCTGAACACCAAAGGGTTTTCTCCAACTTGTGCCGATATACAAAATATCGTCCTCAATAACCGGAGCCATGCGAATTGTACCAATTCCATTATTCACTATCTTTGTCCAAAGTGTGTCTCCGGATTCCGGGTTGAAAGCATATATCCATCCTACTGCACTGGTATCGGCACCGCTGGAATTGTAGATCTTGTGGTCTGTACTTGTGTAAACAACACCCTCATAGACCGTTACATCGTTCGCATTGCCGGGTAATTCATATTGCCAGAGGATTTCTCCGCTGAGCGCGTCGAGGCAATACAAATTCGACCACCCGCCCACATATATTTTCCCGTCATAATACGCCATATCATCTCCATGCAGCCAACCCCCATCCTTATAAAGAAGTTCCGTAATCCAAACTTGCTCTCCGGTGGAGATATCCCAGGCCCTGACATCCTGTACATGTGTGGCAAAAATATACTTACCGTCGGTAACAAATATCGACGTTTGCAAATCCGTTGCATCGTCCACAAATGACTTCCAGCGTATTTTTCCCGTCTCCTGTTCCAGCATCCACACTTCCCTCCCGGCCGACATTACCACCAACGAATCGCCAAGAATCAATGGACTGGAGCCTATGTAAGTGCCGACAAATTGATAATCGACAGACCATAATAATTTCATCGGACCTTTATCCACCGATTCGGGGCGCTCCTCACAGGAGCACCCCAGGAATACAACCGGTAATAGCAATAGTAGACGGCGCATTTAGTCTTCCACGATCACTCAGGATCATCCTCCGGATCGTACAGTTCAAATGCCATGAGTCTTGAACCTCCCTGAACGAATATTTTCCTGTTCCCAATGGAGATCATGACCAACGGTTCACCTTCGGGACCTTTCTTGCTGTAAACAATTTCTCCCGTCTCCGGCTCGATTACGCGAATGATCCAGCCGTGCGAATAATACACATAACGACCGTCATAACAAACCCGGCTCCAGTTGTAGTTCTGAGACGGCCAGGTTATCCAAAGGCGTTCTCCGGTTTTTTTATCCCATCCCCCGATGGCATACCAGGCCAGGGAAAGCACCAGCACATCGCCGGCAATTATACCGTGATCGCAGATGAATTCGTAATTCGGCATCCGGTCATGCCATAGTTCCTCCCGGGTATTGATGTCAAAAGCCTGAACACCAAAGGGTTTTCTCCAACTGGTGCCGATATATAAAATATCGTCCTCAATAACCGGAGCCATGTCGAGAGACCCTATGCCATCATTGATACGTAAAGTCCATAAGGTATCACCCGTATCTTTATTAAAAGCGTATATCCAACCAACATCACTGGTATCGGCACCGCTTGAATTGTAGATCTTGTGATCTGTACTTGTATAAACAACATCATTATAGACCGTTACATCGTTCGCATTGCCGGGTAATTCATATTGCCAGAGGATTTCTCCGCTGAGCGCGTCGAGGCAATACAAATTCGACCACCCGCCCACATATATTTTCCCGTCATAATACGCCAT
>JALUTR010000294.1 GCA_027021785.1 Fidelibacterota bacterium
GGGGTTGAATATGAATAGCAGAAAGGAGACAAAGAAAATACAACCCTGAAAGGGTTGAATAACAAGCGTTATGTTAACGTTCCATAATCAGAGATCAGGGAAAACCCTGTCTTTCCAAGAGGAGATGGAGGAATTATTCCGGGATAGGGAAATACCTGATTCGACCCTTTCAGAGTCGGTGGTAATGTTGGATGCTATCTATCCACCGGTTTTTACCGGATCCGAACATTTCGGGGTTTGTGTTAATTCCCCTGGGAAAAGTTGCAGGAATTTATCCGTAAAGGGGAAGCGGTTGGTTCGACCCTTACAGGGTCAGGGATATCGGTTGCTATTATCCACCGGTTTCACCGGCGGTTACTCATGTTAATCCCCTACGGGGATTTAAGAGGATATTACTGGATTACTCTTTTTGTCAAGTGGTTGCTTTTGGATGGATTTGATCAAACCAAGAAGAAACAACCCCGGAGGTCATCGATCCCGATTTTATCGGGGGGTTGAATATGAATAGAAAGAATAATGGGAAAGGAATACAACCCTGGAGGGGTTGAATAACATGCGTTATGTCGACTTACACACAAATATATTATCATATCGTATTTGGGACGAAAAACCGGAAATCGTGTTTGAAGAGGGAAAACAGAGACAATCTTTTCAAATACATTTGGGGTGTTTTACGAAATAAGGATTGCCATCTGTACCGAATCAACGGTGTTGCGGATCACCTGCATATTTTCACCCATCTTCATCCTTCCATTGCCCTGGCTGATTTGATAAAGGATATAAAGTTGTCTTCATCGGAATGGATAAAAAAGGAAAGCCTGTTTCCCTTATTTCCGGGATGGCAGGAAGGGTATGCGGCCTTTACCGCCTCCGAAAAGGAAAAGGACAGGATCATTAACTATATTAAAAATCAGGAGGAACATCATAGAAAGAAGTCCTTTAGGGAAGAATTGAAAGAATTATTAGAAGAAGCGGGGATTGAATATGATGAAAGGTATCTGGTTTGACTCCGGTGTCAGGTTGTATTTTACTTCTTGTTCCTAATAATAAATGTGCTGATAAAGATGGGGAACTTGTTCGACCCCTACAGGGTCGGGGATATGTTTGTTTATGACCACCGGTTTCACCGGCGGTTATTTATGTTTGACCCTTTCAGGGTCGATGGTAATGTTGGTTGCTATCTATCCACCGGTTTCACCGGATCCGAACATTTCGGGGTTTGTGTTAATTTCCCCGGGAAAAGTTATAGGAATTTATCCGGAAAGGGGAAGCGGTTGGTTCGACCCTTACAGGGTCGGGGGATATCAGTTGCTATTATCCACCGATTTCACCGGTGGTTACTCATGTTAATCCCCTACGGGGATTTACCGGGTTACCATTCTTGTTTGGTGGTTGCTTTTGGATGGATTGGACGAAATGATCAAACAACAGAGAAATGAATCCGGGGATCATCGGATATACTGTTTTCTATCCACCGGTTACACCGGATCCGAACATTTCGGGGTTCATGTTGATCCCCTTCGGGGATCTAAAATGGGGGTTCTTGGTTACCCTTTTTGTCATGGGTTGCTTATGAATGGATTTGATAAAATG
>JALUTR010000295.1 GCA_027021785.1 Fidelibacterota bacterium
TGACCGTGAAGGTGTACGGTATAATCCATATATTTAAAAGATTAAAACGACGGTGGTTACAATCTGATAATCAGGTAAGCTCCTTTGACGATTTCTCTAAAGTAACGGTCTCACCTTTCTGATACTCCTGATGAGCGCGTTTGCGATCTTCAAAAAAGCTTGGGTTTTGAGCCAATATTTCCAATTCCTCTTCCAGCTCCATAAAATCATCATAAGATAATAATACCGCTTTCGGCACACCCTGGACCGTGATTACAAACCGATCCAGGGATTGATCGCTGGCCTTGATAAGATTAAGGAGTTTGGCTCGTGCCTCTGTAGCTGTTAATGTTTTTACGGACATAACAACCTTTTCTGTGCATAATTATGTACATAGTTTAGAAGGTAATTTCTTATGAATCAAACTTTTTCAAACCGATACTTTAACGCGCAAAGTTGAAACACGATCCATTGCTTCTCTACTTCAACAACAACATTTTCCGTGCAAGGGTTTTGTTTTCCGAGACAAGCACGTAATAATATATTCCTGAGGCTACCATATTCCCCTGCCTGTCCTGTCCGTTCCATAAAACGGAATACCCACCTGCTGGTTTCGTACCCGTAACCAACCGTTTCACTTCCCTTCCCAGAAGATCGTATATAATCAGGGATACACTTCCATCAGCAGGTAGCGCGTAATCAATACGGGTAGTGGCATTAAACGGGTTGGGATAATTTTGAGAAAGGGAGAATAAAACCGGTAATAGGGTTAACCCGTCGCTAATTGCCAACAACCCCGGTTCCGCCGGTTCCACCCATTTGTCGGTGTAGATATGAAATTCTCCGGGCGCCAGGCTGATCAAATCCCCGGTATTGGAAACCGAAACACTGTCTCCGGAAAAATAATCGTACCAGGTACCGGTGTGATGGAACATGGGATTAATCGAGAGGGTGGTAACGCCGAAATTGCCGATTACGATCACCCGCATACTGGAATGGGAGAGCCTGATACGCTTGATTCCGGCGCTGTGATTCAACCACAGATCCACTTGAGTCTCACCGCTGCGGAAAACTTCATTCTCACGGCGCAGTTTGTTTAAAGCGGCAAATGTGCGATAAAGTTTATTGCGATCTTCCTGTCCCCAATAATTCCACTTAATCGGTTTTTCGCAGACCCGGCAACCATAATCAATGGAATAATCATATCCCAGTTCACCAAACTGCCAGATCATTTTCGGTCCCGGTAAAGTAAGGAAAAAAGCGGCGGCCAACTTGATCCGGTCCAGGGCTGTGGACAGGTCCCGAACATTGTAATCCCCGCTGTTGTTCCCGTACTGCAGATTCTTAAACATCAGCCGTTCTTCGTCATGGCTTTCCATGTAGGTAATCAGGTTTGGTTTATCCCAACCGCGGCTGCCATAGTACCCCCATGAAAAATCGGACTTCCCATTGGAATGATACCCCATGGTGGCTTCATTATAATTGTAGTTGGAATTCCCCCACAGCATCATTCCCCGGCGGTACTCCGCTAATTGCCGTTCTTCGTTGTTGTCGGCAAAGTGTTCCAGTATCACGTAAGCGGTACTGTCGACTTCATCCCAGATATGATCGGCCATGCGCTTCAGAATCGCAATCCGGGAAGCGTCATAGGCGCCCCCGTCTCCGGGCGTATTGGTAAATCCTTTGCTGAAATCAAATCGAAAACCGTCGATTTTATATTCATTAATCCAATATCCCGTTACCCGATCAACAAACGCCTGCGTGTGTTTACTTTGGTGATTGAAATCGTACCCCCAGGAAAAGACCGGATTCGGTGAAACCGGATTGTACCAGGGGTTTTCGGCCGACGGGCGGCTGTTATCGGAATCCCAGTACAATCGGACCAAAGGCGATTGTCCATAGGAATGGTTTAGTACAATGTCCATGATGACGGCAATGCCCCGCCGGTGACATTCATCAATAAATGATTTCAGGGCGTGTTTGGTACCGTAATATTTGTCGGGAGCAAAATAAAACGACGGGTTGTAACCCCAACTGGAATTCCCTTCAAATTCATTGAAAGGCATCAATTCGATGGCATTGATACCCAGGTTCTCCAGGTAGTCCAGTGTATCGGTCAGGGTTTGGTAATCGTGACGTTTGATAAAATCACGGACATGGAGTTCATAAATTACCAAATCTTCCTGCGCCGGTCGCTGAAATGTGTCGCTGTAGACCCAGGCAAACGGTTGTTGCGCCGTTTGCAGAACGGAAACGATTTCCCGGGTCTTTCCCTCGGGATACGGTTTAAGGTTAGGGTAAGTCTCCGGCGCTATCCAGGGATCGTTCCAGGGATCAAGAACCTTATCGGCGTAGGGATCGGCGATGCGCAGGTTTCCGTCCACCAAATATTGAAAGGCGTATTCCGTTCCGGGAGAAAGCCCCGAAAGGGTCAACCACCAGAGGGTACTGTCGGCCTCGGGCTGGTAGCGATACATATAATAGGCGGTGTCAACGTACCAATCGTTGAAATCACCGACGACATATACAAATTCCTTATACGGAGCAAACAACGCCAGGGTTACCGTAGTGGGATTAATGTAATTGATTCCCGGCACAATCCCGGCCGGGGGTGGACGATTGTCCACCGGTGGATTCGTCATAATATTGATTGACGTCGTATCCGCAATTCCACCGGTATCGACGGCCACGCACGAAATCTTTTTTACACCGATTCCGTAATCGGCCGCCACATAACCGAAAAATAACGTATCCACGGAACCCTGCGCGACAACCGTTCCTTCCACGAGCAACTTAAGAGTATCAAGACGGGTTCCCAGGGTTACCGCCGACGCAATAATCTGAACCGTATCCTCTAAAACGGCAAAAACAGGAGAGCGTAAGGGATCGATAAAATCGACCGTCACAGTCGGTTTGACGATTGTCGCGCTTATTCCGGGACGGAACAAATCCAAGAATATATCCGCCCCCCCGACGTCCCGACCGGTAACCGATCCATCGTTATTCCGGAAAACAAATGCCAACCGCACAATCCTCTCCGAAGACGGACACCCGTAATACTCGTGTGGAAAACCAATCGTTAATTTCCAAAGATCGGTACCGACATATTCAAGTTTGGTTTTTTCCGGATTGACGTTCCAGTCCGCAATCACGTACCGCCAGTCTCCGGGGCCGGTACTATACTCCGTGATCACTCCGGTATGCGCCCAGATATCCCCGCTGTAACCCATTAATCCCCGATCGCCCAGTGTGGCGTCGAAAAAGATAACAATGGAATCATTTTCGGTAGCAAACTGAGGCTCCGAACTGACCGGATTCTGAGCCACCAGAAGGGACAATAATACCGGCAAGAGAATGATCTTATGTTTCGCTCTCATTAATTTTTCAACATCGACCATTAACAGGATCAATTATTCCTCACTTTGTGTATCATTGCCCCGGTCGCGCTTATTCTCATTTAAAACAATTAAATCCCACGGTCGGAGGGTAATTTGTACCCCTTTTCGGTTGAATCGCAAACCGGCGGATTCACTCACGGAATATTCAATTTCCGGAATGTTCGGCGTGGAATAAACAAATTCTCTACGCTTGCCGCTGAAATTGGCGAAACATACGGTTGCTTCTCCGCGCCGCCAGCCGATTATACCGGGAGGAAACGACTGCTCGATGAACTTCCAGTTCAAAGCGGACAAATCCGGATTCGCATGTTTTACCCGTCCCAGGCTGACCATAAATTTTCTGAATTTCTCATCGCCGTCGGCCCATTTAATGGGATCCTTATCAAACAATTCCAGGCGGTGGGCAAGGGCAACTTCTTCTCCATTGTACAGGAGCGGAACACCGGGGATTGTGTAAATGAAGGCATGGGCCAGTTCGAGTGCTTCCCGCGGGATTTCAGAAGCCGCCCGTTGTTTATCGTGGTTTTCCACGAAACGCATTCGCAGGGAATTTTGCGGATAACGATAGGTTTCGTTTATGATCGTTTGTTTCAGATTCTCCGCTGGTTTACGCCCGTTGGTTACATCCAACACGTGACTCCATACGTTCCAACTATAGGTTAGGTCAAAGGCGCTGAGATGGAGTTCGGGTTTGTCCCCCTCCGCCAGAAACAGGGCCTCCGGTTTGACCTTCTTTACCGCACTCCGGGCTTCGTCCCAGAAATCAAGCGGCACTAATTCGGCCACGTCGAACCGGAAACCGTCCACGTCAAAATCCCTTACCCAGTAAAGCAACATATCCAGCATGTATTTCCGCAGTTCCCGCGAGTCATAATTAAAGTCGGCCACGTCGCTCCAATCTTTGTTGGGTGGTATCACTTCGCCCGCCTCATTGCGGGTGTACCAATCAGGATGTTGCGTTAACAGGGGACTATCCCAGGCGGAATGATTCAGCACCATATCAAGAATAATCTTCATACCGCGCCGGTGGGTTTCTTCAACCAGGTACCGAAAATCTTCCAGCGTCCCGAAATCGGGTGTTACCGCATAGTAATCCACGACCGAGTAGGGACTGCCCCACTCCCCCTTGCGTTTTTCTTTCCCGACGGGATGAATCGGCATCAGCCAGATACAATCAATTCCCAATTCCTTCAAATCGTCCAGACGCTCAACGACCCCACGGAAGGTCCCCTCTTCGGAGAAATCCCGGACAAATATTTCATATATGATTGCCTTTCGGACCCAGTCCGGCGACGCCACGGACGGTAATTCCGCCAACGGTGATTTGAGAAAATCCTTTTCCTCACCATACCAAACCATATACACACTCCCGTTTATTCCACCGGGACCGCCGGTATCTTCGATCCGGACGGTCAAACTATTCTTTGCCCCGGTTTTGACAAGATCGGTTACATCAAACCAGAACAACTCACCGTAGCCCCGGTGGGAACCGACCTTTTTGCCGTTAAGCCAGACGTCCGCGTTGTCATCCACCGTTTCGAAAACCAACGCCAGTTGTTTATCCACCGGTCGTCGGTCAACCGTAAATTTTTTTCTGTACCAACCGAAACCATCATATTCGGCTTTCGACCAGAAACCGGGTACTTCCGTTTCCAATTCCCACTGTGCAGAGGATTGATACCATTTTTCCCGAACCCCGTCATCGCCGGGGTCGTACCGAAACGCCCATTTTCCATTCAACGATATTTTTTCCGGGTTCCCTTGACAACCAATCAAGGTTATCAGGAACAAGAGACCCAGGACACATCCCGGAATCCTTTTACCGTGCAAGCGAGAGGGTGTCGGCACGATGCGACCTATCCCGGAATTAACCTGTTCCGCCCCTGTTTTCACACTTCCTGAGTCGTTGGTTCGGTTTTCTGATCAAGAACAACTTCCGTGGATAAATGTTTATACCAACTGTGATAAAGACCGAGTGACAGGGCAATAAAAACCACGCCCAGCATCAGGACGTTGTCCCAGGTTTTGAACATGATACTCATCATGAACAGGAAAAATACAATCTGCCAGGGCACGGCGAGGAAAGTTGAAAATATGTCGCGCCGGTTTTCGGCGTCGACTGCCAGGATTTCCTCGGGCTTCAGTTTCGCTTTGAACCGATGCCAGGATCCAAACGGCCGCGTACGATTATAAAATTCCTTCAATGTTGCCTCGTCGGTGGGTTTGGTGAATAATGTCCCCAGGATTGTACCAAGAAGCGAAGCCGTGGAAGAAACGGCAAACATCGAGTATTCCGTGGTCCCTTCCGGTGCGACAGCCCTGAAAATAATCGCCGCTATCATTCCCGCCAACGTGCCGATCGCAAAGCCCCAACCATTCATTCGGGACCAGTACCAACGCAACAGCATGGGGATCAGCATACCGGAACCGATGCTCATGGTTATCCAGCCCCAGATGGCATTAATGTTTTTAAAGACAAGCATGAGCGCCAGCCCCGTAACAACAATCAGAATGGAAGCCCCGTAGCTATGGAACATCAGTTGGCGATTGGAGGCTTTGGGATTAATATATAGTTGGTAGATATCCTTAACCCAATATGCCGCGCCGGCATTCACGGTGGAATCGAAGGTGGACATCCCCGCCGCCATCAAACCGGCAACCAGGAAACCCTTGATCCCGATCGGCAATGTTTCCACGACCATCGGAAGAACCAATTCCGGATCCGTAATCTTGGTACCCAGAGAAATACCGATAATGGCAATGGCGCCGATAAAAACCCAGCGGAAGGACAGTAAGAATACCCAGAAAGCGCTTAACATTCCCGCTTCGCGATCGTTTTTCGCGGCAAAAAAGCGTTGCAGCATGTAATTGCCCGTCCCGCCGGAACCTTCCAGGATAACTTTTAGCATGTAGAACATGATCGCCACACCGAAGAGATTGTAGATAGAGTATTGCGACGCGGCATCGATATCCAGCCGGGCGGCGGGAAGAATAGCGGACCATTCCTTGAACGTGGTGGGAAAGCGTTGAAATGTCCCGTCAAACAAGGGTAACGAAACGGTAAACTCTTCCGGAACCGTTATTGAAAAGGCCTTTACGGCCATAAAAATAATAGCGGAAAAAATCAATACCCCCTGGAAAACGTCGGTCCAGACCACACCATATAGTCCCGAAGCGACCGTGTAAATCATTGCCACGGCAATCAGGAGTGTTGCCGCCCAGAATTCCGAAGGCAACCCCAGGTAATTATGAATTCCCAGGAACGAATCCAAAAACTTTCCGCCACCCAACGCGAAGTAAGTAACCATGGCAATGGTCATGACAATGGACCCGATAGCCGCGATTAACCGTGCCGCCTGCCCCGCCTTGCCGGCTCCGAATCGCAGCTCCATCCACTCTGCCAGGGTCATGGCGTTCGAACGACGGTTCCACTTCCCCATAAAGATCATGAGAAAGGCCATAATCAGTGTCACACCTCCGCGAATCTCAATATAAAACCCCTTGGCGCCCAGGGCATATATGAGCGCCGCGATAATCATGGTACCGCTGATATCGAGATTCGATGACATCCCCGATGAGGCCAATGCCCACCACGGGATATTCCGGTTTCCCAAAAAATAAGAATCAATCCCCTCCGAAGCTTTTCGCTGTAAATATAAGCCGACCAAAACAATTGCCACGAGATAGGCAATAATTATCGCATAATCTATTCCGTGCATCTGTTACCTCCTTATTGGTTCACAAAACGGTGTCATCCGGAATAACCGCCCCTTTCGGAACCACAATGATCCCTTCCTTAATGGTATAAAAGTCACCCTCGGCTTCCCGGACTTTGTCATGATTTACCAAGTGTACCCGTTTCCCGACCCTGACATTTTTGTCCAGGATCACATTTTCCAGAACCGAGTCCTCGCCCACACCTAAGGGCGGATATGCGCTGTCTTCGTCCGACTCGTAATAATCGGCGCCCATTTGATACACTCTTTTCATTTCGACACCGTCGCGCACAACGCTCCGGATTCCGAGAATCGAGTTGCGAATCCTGCTTCTGCCGATAATACAGCCTTCACTGATCAGGGATTGAAAAATTCTCGCGCCGCTGATTTTGGATCCTGG
>JALUTR010000296.1 GCA_027021785.1 Fidelibacterota bacterium
ATCATAACTTGTGAGAGTGTTGAAGAAGCCGGATATGCTTCCTGATGAGTGACATGCGGTACAGTCGTTCTTCGTCACCGCATTTGCTGAGCCGAGAGTTGTATAGGTTGGTTGGGTTGTTGCTGTTTTATTAAGGATACCTATGCTGTGGGCATCCTGGCTGTGGCATGCGGTACAGTACACCGGATTGCTGGTTGAGTGCTTTCCTTGATTGACGTGACAGGTTGTACACTGGGTATCTTCAGTGAAGGAGTTGGAGGTTCCTGAAACAACGGGCTTTGACAGGTCGTGGGCTGGACCGTGACACGTCAGACAGGGGATGGTTTGGGACGGTGTGTGAGCTTTTGATGGCTCACCGGTGTTAATGTCTAATGAATAGATCGTCCTGTAATTGCCTCCTACACTGTAACCGGTGGTTGTATCAATTGCGGTGAGCTTGGTATTCTTCTGAGCGTGACAGCCGAGTGTGTCGTAGCAGCCTGCTATTTCCGGGGCTGGATAGTTCGTGTTTCTATCGAAGGTACCAAGATCCCATAGGTTATCTTGACTGTTCCAGTTCAAATTACTCGTAGATTCGCCGAGATCAGCGTTAACGTGACAACTCACACAGTCTGCGTTGTGGATGTCGTCTGATTTTGCAGCTTTTGTTGAATCGTAGTTGCCGTTGTTGTATGTGTAGCCATATTCTCCTTTCACATGGAGCTTGTCGTAGCCATTGTGGCAGGCTGTACACTCTCCAGCTACTATTGCACCTGCGTGATCACTTCTTCTTGGCGTCTGGTGGAATTTGTACCCTTCTGAATAGGGTGATTTGGGGGTTCCTATGCTGTAGCTGCTCGGGTACCCACTTTCACCGGTATCACCATGACACTTGGCACATCCCCACCAGTTGTACATAAATATCCTCGAATCAGAAACTTGCTGTCCATTTACTGTTGCCGAGGCTTCGACTGTCCAGTATCCATAGTATTTCTGGTTGTTTAAATTGTAGCTGAATGATGCAAGTCCAGAAGCGTCAGTCGTTGTCGGTATCTGATCAATCTGATTCCCACCGGGATCTCTTATCGTGAATGTAACGGTTACACCGGAAATTCCGCCATCCTTATCCATAACTATGGCATATCCTCTGATTGTTGTCGATTCGCCATTCCAGTAGTCAGAGCCCCAATTTTGATTTGAAGGTGGATTGCTAAACCCGTTTGCTGTGTCTGCTTGTCCGCTATTGGGGTCATCAAGCACCACAAGCCTCGAAAGATTCAGTTTCAGTACTGGTTGTGCCAATGCACTTCCGGAAGTTGCGGTGACTATAGCTATCGCTAAGAACAGTAGTAACGCTATTTTAATCACTCTATTTTTTCCACACTCATTCATACCCGAACACCCCGTTATGGGGGAATCATGCGATTCTTCTCTCCCTGCTATAAAACTGTGTCGTTTTTCTTATATAAGTGTTTCTGATTATAATAATAGTAATAACAGAATATTGTGAACAATTCCACCCCCGCACTTCAGACATGTAAGAACAGGGCATCAAAATGTGGGTAAAAAAACTCTAACTTTCAAGCTCCTTTTCAATTCTCTGAGATT
>JALUTR010000297.1 GCA_027021785.1 Fidelibacterota bacterium
CCGTTGTTTTCTTCCGTTCTGATCCCACCATGTCCATTGTCCGTGGGGAACACCGTTTTCGTATCTTCCTTTCGTTATCGGTTTCCCGGAAGAGGAATACTCTTCATATTTCCCATGGTGCCGGTTCCGGCGGTACATTTTCTTCAGCTTTATTTTTCCGTCGGGATAGTAATCAATCCATAACCCCTGGAGCGCGCCGGCGTCAAAACTACGAACCGAATCGGGTCGTCCATTTTCATTCCGCCAAACCCATTTTCCGTCAGGATAATCATTTTTAAAAGCGCCTTTTATCCGTTGTATCCCGGCCGAATTGTACTGGACAAAGGAGCCGTTCAGACGATTGGCGGTGTAATATCTCTTCTCCCGGATTTGCCCGTTCGGAAAGTAATCGATGGCTTTTCCGTTGAGCAGCCCCTGGGAATAATATCGAACCGAATCCAGGTTGCCGGAGGCGGAAAAATATTGCCATTTCCCGTCTTTTTCACCCTGCGCATACCGACCCTTGTATTTGGGACTTCCGTTTGCGTACCATGCCTGGTCAAGGCCCTGCTTTGTCGCTCCCTGGAATTGCGTACTGGAAGCCATTATCCCATTGGGATAGTATTGGAGTATTTGTACTACGACGGAATCCTGACCGTTGCCGGGCCGCGCAACCGTGACCATTTCCACGGTTTTTTTCGTGCCGGAATCATACCAGGCGGTCGTACGGGGAATTGGACCACAGGTGAGGAAAATGAAGCTCAGCAGAGGAACGAGTCTGAATAAGACCTTCATAACAAAATGATTGTATTTTCCGTTTGCGTTGGAGTATGAAATATATCCGTCACCTGTTTATGGAGTCCCTGGTTATACGGGTATGAAACATTCCCGGGATTTCTCAATCTTAGCCTTCGCCTGAGCTTTTTTTGGTTTCGGCATATCCGTAGAATACTTTTACGAGCGTTGGCAGCATAACGAAAATCCGCACCGGAAATTATTTTAGCAAGACTACTTTTCCGGTCATGTTTATTTGACCGAAAGTCGCATTAATAAGGTAAACCCCGGATGAAACCTGGCGACCGGATTGGTCCTTGCCATCCCAGATAATTTCATGATAGCCCGCCGAATTTTGAAACGTAAATGATTTAGCAATTCGTCCCGAAAGATCAATAATCGAAATGTTGATCGGTCCGGGAGACGGCAGGGTGTAGGAAATACTCGTGCGGGCATTAAAGGGGTTGGGATAGGCAGGAAATAGCTGAAAAGAAAGCGGCAAAGGAAGATCTGATGGATCGATTTCCACCATATACGATATCCTCTTCAGTATCCAGTTATCGGGGTCCAGCTCAACGTTAACCACGTTTTGTCCGGGTGGCAGCGGAAGCCGATATGTCTGGTGTTCCTGGTTGTTGCGGACCACGGTGTTGATGACGGTATCGGCGCAGGTAATACGAACATCGACGGGCATATCGAATATTACCTGGCTGGTGGAAGACTGGTTGATGGTCAGGAACAAACTGTCGCCGACCTGATAATAACCAACCTGATAAACCGGATAGTGGCTTTTATAAATCCACTGATCGAAAAAGGAGTC
>JALUTR010000298.1 GCA_027021785.1 Fidelibacterota bacterium
TTTCATAGCCTGCTGTGGGTGAAGGAAGCTCCCAGCTTTCAATCCTATTCTAGTCTGATTAGAGCAACCACAGGCTTCAGCACCGTATCACCTCCTAAATTCCTTTCAATCCTATTCTAGTCTGATTAGAGCCATTCATCTTCGCAGTCGTACCACTCGCCCATGCACTCCTTTCAATCCTATTCTAGTCTGATTAGAGCCCTTCACGCTGAGCATCCCTGCTGATCTCAGCACTCCTGCCTTTCAATCCTATTCTAGTCTGATTAGAGCATGAGACATTCACATCATCTGGTCTTGAGGCATTGGTATACTTTCAATCCTATTCTAGTCTGATTAGAGCATGAGACATTCACATCATCTGGTCTTGAGGCATTGGTATACTTTCAATCCTATTCTAGTCTGATTAGAGCCACTTAATTGGTTAATAATTCTATTCTGTTCAGTTTTCCTTTCAATCCTATTCTAGTCTGATTAGAGCAACTTGGAAAGCTGTACTTGGTTGGTGAGGGGATTCCCATCTTTCAATCCTATTCTAGTCTGATTAGAGCTCTTAATCTCAAACTCGATTAAATCCTCTAAACTGAAAGCTTTCTTTCAATCCTATTCTAGTCTGATTAGAGCCCGACGCAGACATGACCGATGATAGAATTTACCATTTACTTTCAATCCTATTCTAGTCTGATTAGAGCTTGATTATCCTATTGAAGGCAATTATCGAATCATTTGCCTTTCAATCCTATTCTAGTCTGATTAGAGCCACATAAGGCAGGTGGAGCATGGAGGGACAGCGATGTTCTTTCAATCCTATTCTAGTCTGATTAGAGCTTGGTGTTTACAGTGAAGCAGCTTTAATGTGGGTTCTCCTTTCAATCCTATTCTAGTCTGATTAGAGCTATCTCCTAACTCAAACCCCCCATTCCTCAAATAATTCTTTCAATCCTATTCTAGTCTGATTAGAGCCTCAACCTTGACTGCTTTATTTTTGAGGAGGAATAGCAACTTTCAATCCTATTCTAGTCTGATTAGAGCCTCAAAATCGAAGTAAGGTGTCCATCTCGCCTTATTCCTTTCAATCCTATTCTAGTCTGATTAGAGCTAAGCTTTGATGCTGTGGTTCCCACAGAAACCTGTAAGGCACTTTCAATCCTATTCTAGTCTGATTAGAGCGTAGGTTTAGATCCAAACGATGCCGGATACTTGGTTCACTTTCAATCCTATTCTAGTCTGATTAGAGCTGTAGAGAAAGTAATCGATATGCTCACAGTCCAGCGGACTTTCAATCCTATTCTAGTCTGATTAGAGCGGGTAACCACCGTTTCTTCATTGTCAGAAGTGTTTGTACTTTCAATCCTATTCTAGTCTGATTAGAGCAGATAAAACGGGAGTTTAAGTTTGTGGAGTGGGACGACTTTCAATCCTATTCTAGTCTGATTAGAGCGAGCATTTCATAGCCTGCTGTGGGTGAAGGAAGCTCCCAGCTTTCAATCCTATTCTAGTCTGATTAGAGCAACCACAGGCTTCAGCACCGTATCACCTCCTAAATTCCTTTCAATCCTATTCTAGTCTGATT
>JALUTR010000299.1 GCA_027021785.1 Fidelibacterota bacterium
CCAATAAAAATGTCTGCAGACCGTCAATCGACAATCATCGGATCTCAATTATTCTTTTATATAGGGTGTGAACAAATGCTCAAAATCCTTGAGCGTTTCTTCGATCGTCAGGGGCATCATCTGGGCAAAGGTATCCAGGATGACAACCGCGTTCAGACTGGCGTCCTTGCTGGTTGCCTGTTGCAGGCGTTTGCAGATATTTATGTTTATACGGGCAATGTTTTGGTAGATGGACACCAGGTGCTTCATTTCCCAGTCCGGTTGAAGACCTTTCCGGACGCGGAAATATTGGGCCAGGAGATAGGTTGAGGCTACACGGAATACCGTCTCTTCGATAGAGGCAAAAGGCAGGTGAAACCGTACCATGGGTCGTAATTTGTCAAGACTGCCGCAGCCGCTGGTGACCATAATGATCCCCAGCAGGGAACTGAGAGCCTGCTGAATCGGGATCTGTTGCCGGGCGTAGGTCCGTTCCCTGATTTCCACGAGTACATCAACCACATCATAGGATAAAGTATCCTTGAAAGCCTCCACCACATCCACCAGGTTGACAGCCACCGGACAATATACGGCATCGGTGTTATGAAGGGGGCAATTATCGCAGACCATATAATCCAGCCGGGTCCACTGGGGGTTATCGCGGGGAATTTGAAGAATATAATCCAGCGATTGCGGATCAAGCTTAACATTAAAGGTAATCATTTGGGAATCCTTGATAAAACGATAATGAAAATATAGGGAATTTATTTTTTCCATCCGGATTATCTCAGATTCTATTCTAATTGCCTCACTCCGTTATTGTAGCCCACTATTGGAATCAGCGGGTTGAGTAAATATACCGCTTGAGGCTTTTTAATGCAATTCATCTCCATACCTAATGACTCAGGTCACAAAAGATTGACGATTGAAAATTTCCTCCGGAAGAAAGTTTCCGGTTTTTACAGGGATGGGGAGTGTCCGGGAAGCTGTAATTGGCAGAGGGGTCTGATCCGGGAGGTGATCACAAGAATAATATGAAGGGTGATGAAATCGTAAGAAACAGTGGATTTACGCAAATTAAACTTCCGATGGTTTGATTGAATTAAAACGGATAATATTGGTGATAAAGAACAGTTGAAACGGGAACCGCCCGGCGATGAAACCACGAATCGATAATTTGGGTTTTTTACCTGGTGGATTCTTCGGAAATTCACAAGGCTCAGATCATCATATTGTAAACATAATTAACACAACATTTGAGAATATCCTTTGTGGAGCATGTAGCGGATAAAAAACATAATAGAGGGTCCACAATTTCGGGCGTAAGCTTGCGGTTTTCACGGATCACGATCGTCGGTGTTTTTATTTTCCTGTTATTGCCGCTGGTTCTGCCTGCTCAGGAGAACGACCATTGGGTTGAGGACATGTTTTCCGACCAGGCGCAGATCAACACCAAATTGCTGCCGGAATTCAATGATGCGTACGGGGTCGCTTTCCGCGATCTGACCAACGACGGCTGGGCCGATTTGTATGTCGTCCGTTTTCGTAATCTGAACCGGCTGTTCATCAATCGGAGCGGAATAACGCACTTTAAGGATCGCACGATCCAATCCGGACTGGGCGGAAACCTGGCCCCCAGCGGGTTGCGTAACCTCGAATTGGGCGCATCGGTTATCGACTACAACAACGATGGTATCGTCGATGTGCTGGTTACCGGTTGGGGGGGTACGACCCACCTATTTCAACAAACCGAGCGGTTACGGTTTGTGGATGTTAACGAAAAAGCGGGGATTCGTTTGCCCATGAGCGGCAACGCCGGTGTCTGGGCCGATGTGGACCGGGACGGGGATTTGGACCTGTTTATTACCGATGAACACAGCGCCAATCGACTTTATATCCAGGTTGCCCCGGGGAAATTCGAAAATCGCGCCGCGGATTGGGGGGTGGCGGACACGACCATCAGCCAGGGCGCGGCTTTTAGTGATATTGACGGGGATTTTTATCCGGATTTGTACGTCTGCAACTGGTTGGCTCCGGACTACTTTTACAAAAATATTGACGGGAAACATTTCGAACGGGTGCCCTTGCCGATCAAACATCTGACGGACCCGTTAAACAGCAATGGGGTCACTTTCGGAGATATTGATAACGACGGGGACCCGGATCTGTTGGTGACCGACCGCCAGGGACAATCGGCGTTATACCGCAACGAAGTTGATCCGGACGGACGGAAATGGAAGTTTATAAATGTAACGCACGAGATCGGGTTGATTAATTCCTACCCGGCTTATTCCGGCCTGATGGCCGATTTTAACAACGACGGTTGGCTGGATGTGTTTTTTACCAATATCGGTCCGAACGAGTTGTACCTGAACCGCGGTCAGGGGCATTTCAAAAAAGCCTACCAGGATATCCCTTCCCCCACATCTCAGTTGCAGTATTACAGTACGGGGGCCGCCGTAGCCGATGTGGACCACGACGGTGACCTGGACTTGTTCATTGCCAACAAGGATACAAATTGTGTTTTGGCCATCAATCCCCTCAACCGGCCCAACAGCATTCGTTTTCGCCTGGAAGGCGTACGCAGCAACCGGGAGGCAATCGGCGCCAAGGTATGGCTGTTTGCCCGTGAGTCGGCGCAACAGGCTACCGGTCTGGCCGGTTACCGGGAAGTGTCAAGCAGCGGGGGGTATTTATCGGCCAACGAGGCGGTCGTTCATTTCGGCGTTGAACCGGAGAGGACCTACCTGGCCCGGATTCAGTTTCCCTCGGGCCGTACGGTACTCCGCGATCATCTTCGTTCCGGACAGGTGGTCTTTGTGTCGGAGATGGAAGGAGCGGCCAAAACCCTGGTTCGGGCGCAACAATACGCTGGTCGTTTGGTCCGGAAACCGAGTTTTTGGTTGAATCTGTTGCTTTCCCTGGCCCTGGCCGGATTGTTGGGCGGATTTATTTCCCTGTCCATTTATCGTTACCAATGGACAAAGCGGCAAACCGCCGGATTTTTAACCGGCAGCCTGGTGTTGCTTTACCTGTTGTTCGGTTTGCTATCGGGCAAACCGGTGCGCAGCATTCTGCTGGTCCAATTGAGTTTTATGGGGGTCGTTATCCTGATCGTAGCGGGATTTATGGAACGAATCCGGCAATTGAAAACTCGGCGCTACAGTTACAGATACAGCCTGCAGCAGTTCTCGGAACGACTGATTCTGATCCGCGATAACGACAAATTGGCGAAACAGTTGGTGAACACAACCCTGCAAACCATGGACGTCCGGTTTTGCGCGTTTGCCGAAACGGTACAAAACCGATTCACGGTAAAATCAAGCGCCGGCAAGTGGGACCGGGAAGTAACGCAGTTTGAATTTTCGGATGAACAAAAGCGCACGTTAATCCGTCTTCCCGGCCTGGATCGAAATATGGTGAAGGAACGGTTCCCTGATTTATATACCGCCGGCGCGCGCTACCTGGTACCGATTAAACGCCAGGAAGAGTTGCTGGCGTTGCTGTTATTGGGGCAACCGGCACAGCGGTCGTTGCCGAAAGAAGATATCGGTCTGCTGACCATTTTGGCAAATCAGGCCGCCCTGACCATTGAGAACAACCGTTTTATCGAGGAAACGAGACAGCTTACCCGGAAGGTCACGGCATCGGAAACGCGCGAAAAATACATTCGCGAACTGGAGGAAAAGAATGCCACCCTGGAAAGGTTGTTCGCGGAACTGAAAGAAACCCAGGCCCAGTTGGTGCAAAGTGAAAAGCTGTCCAGCCTGGGACAATTAGTGGCCGGAATTGCCCATGAATTGAACAATCCCATTGGTTATATCTACGCCAATATGCGCGAACTCCAAAAATACATCGCTCTTTTGAGTCGACCCCCGGAAAAGGAACCGGAGGATGAAGAACAGGCCGCCGACCTGGAATTTGTGCGGCGGGATATTCATACACTGCTGGACGAATCATTGGAGGGAAGCAAGCGGGTGAAGGAAATTGTGACCGCATTGAGGAATTTTTCCCGCCTGGACGAGGCGGAATTCAAGCGGGCCGACATTCACGAAGGGCTGGAATCAACGTTAATGTTGCTCAACAATGAATTCGGCGACCGGATCCGGGTTCAGAAGGATTACGACGTGATTCCCCCGATTGATTGCCTGCCGGGACATTTAAACCAGGTGTTTATGAATCTGTTGCTGAACGCCGCCCAGGCGATCCGGGGCGAAGGGACGATTTGGATCACCACCCGTAAAATCGATGACCGGGTGCGGATTGTCATCCGGGACAACGGCCCCGGTATTCCGAAGGCGGTCCGCGAAAACATATTCGATCCCTTTTTTACGACCAAGCCGGTGGGAATGGGTACCGGCTTGGGATTAAGCATCAGTTACGGCATCATCCGGAAACACGACGGAACCATCGAGGTTTCCAGCAAGGAAGGGGAAGGTACAACATTCACAATCACTTTGCCAATGAAACAGAATCAAAAAGCAGATCCGGGGGATGAGAAAAGAAATCAGGCAAGCGGAGCCGGGGTAACATGAGCGAACAAGCAAAACCGAAAATCCTGATTGTGGATGATGAGCAACATGTGCTGAATTCCCTCTTCCGAACGTTACGCCGCGACTTTGAAGTCTTTTTAGCCCTGAACGGGAGGGCGGGACTGGAAATCCTGCGGGAACAGGAGGTGGCGGCGATCCTGGCTGATCAGCGGATGCCGGAAATGAGTGGTGTTGAATTTTTTAGCGCGGCGCGAACGCTCCAACCGGGCGCGGTTCGGGTACTCATCACGGGGTACGCGGATATCGAAGTGGCTGTCAGGGCCATTAATGAAGGACAGGTGTTCCATTACCTCAACAAGCCTTGGGAGCCGGAGGATCTGCGCATCATCATGCAGCGCGCGGCGGAACATTACCGGTTGGTACGGGAAAATCAACGGTTGTTACGTGAATTGGAGATAGCAAACCAGCAATTAACGGGCGAAAACCGGGTATTAAAGCAGGAGATCGAGAAACATTACCATTTCGAGCAGGTGATCGGGCGTAGCCCCGCCATGCTAAAGGTAATCGAACTGGTAAAAAAGATCATTCCCACCGATACAACGGTGTTGTTGCAAGGAGAAACCGGTACCGGCAAAGAACTGATCGCCCGCGCGATTCATTATAACGGTCCCCGGCAGAAAAAATTGTTTGCTACGCAAAACTGTGCCGCCCTACCGGACACCTTGCTGGAAAGTGAATTATTCGGACATAAAAAGGGCGCCTTTACCGACGCTTCCGCCGATAAAAAAGGATTGTTCGCCCTGGCGGACGGAGGGACCGTTTTTCTGGATGAAATCGGGGACACTTCTCCGGCGATGCAACAACGGTTGCTAAGGGTTTTGCAGGAGGGGGAAATCCGTCCCCTGGGATCCACCGCGACAATACGGGTGGATGTGCGCATCATATCGGCCTCCAACCGGGACCTCTACGCGGCCGTCCGGCGGGGGGAATTCCGGGAAGACCTGTTTTACCGCCTGAATGTTTTTCCTATCACCTTACCGCCCCTGCGGGAACGACGGGAAGACATTCCGCTTTTGGCGAACCATTTCGTTCGGAAATATGCGATGAGGATGGGAAAACGCATCGGGGGAATCAGCGCCGAGGCGATGACAATCCTTGTGAGGAGGGACTATCCGGGGAATGTCCGGGAACTGGAGAACATCATTGAACGGGCAGTGGTTCTGGCAGATCCGGGCGATGAAATAAAAGCCGAAAGTCTGCAGGCTGAGGCGCTTGCTCCTGTAGCATGGTCCGGAGCGGAACCTGTTTCAACGTCCGGTACACCGTCGGGGACATTAAAAGAAACCACTGCCGCTCTGGAAAAACAACTCATTGTCCAAACGCTGGAAAAAACAAAAGGGAACATCAGCCAGGCGGCGAACCTCTTGGGGCTCAGCCGGTTGGGTCTATACAAAAAAATCGATCGGTTGGGTGTGAAGATAAAAAGGTGATGATTTCACTGTCTCGAAAGTTTTGATTTTTACCCTTTCGTTGTAAGACCCCCACCGGATTGGTTTCTCCACCCATAGCCGGGATATGCCCGGACATTGCAATAAAATGGTTGTCGCAACAGAGAGTCTTAAACACAAATTTTTCAAAAAAAATATTTTCCCTTTCCGCGTTCTGCGGGATCAATGATGGGCTGATTAGCCCACCGGCGGATTATCCGATGGTCGGGGTTAAATGTAACAAGTGGAAACTATGTTAACAATATAGTGTAAACGATATATGCACATTTATGATTTATATTGTTATGCCGCCGTAGAAGCGGGATGGTTATGATATTAAGATTAAATGGTTTAGGGCGGGCTTCCATTATACGTTGGTTTATGGTATGATATTTGAGCTGTTTAATGGAGTATGGAGAAACAGGCAAGGGGAATAAACATGAACCTAAACAAATCAAAAAGTGTAGCAATCATTTTAACCGGTCTATTGGCACAAAGCTGTTATACTCAGTTGGCGGTAACGAAGCGGGTTGAGCCGCAACCGGCGGTGGTTTACCGGGAAGAAACCGTCACAACGGGTGATACTCTTTATCCGGCTTCCGGGGAAGCTTCCTCCCTGGTTTATGAATATAATTACTGGTTTGTTGCCCCCCCTGCCTTTGGGTTTGGTTACGATCCTTATTTCGATAATATTGATTATTATTTTAATGCATCTCTCGGTTGGGGTGATCCGTATTGGTACAACCCTTATTACCGGCCCTACGGAAGGCGTTATTACTACAGCTCATGGGGTTGGTATGATCCTTACTGGTATGATCCTTACGGGAATTACTGGGCTTATGATTATTATCCGGGTTATTACCAAAGTTACTGGTATCCCTACGGGGGCTATTATTGGACCGGTAATCATTACGACGATTCATATCCTAGGAAAAAGCGCGATTGGGATCGTCGCGGGGCTGATTTAACCAATACACCGATTGTACGACCGGAGAATATCGGTGCGAGCGAACTATTGGCAACGACGAATTCCGGTCAGGTTGAATATCTCCTGCAAAACAGAAATCAACAACAGGGTACCGAACCGCGATCGATTGCGCGAGATGAACCGGTGTTCCAGAAACCGGCCGGACAAAAGATTGAGCGGGAAATCGAAAAAGTCAAACATACGAAAATGAAGAAAAAGAGACGATCGAAACAGTCCCACAGTACAGCCTATACTTCAATGGAACAAGTCATTACCAAATCGGTCACCCGTTCCGCAGGAACCCGGAGCCGGAGGCAGAACAGCGGTACCGGTTCCCGGACCCAAGTTCGGAAAACCACGGTTAAGATGAACAATCCATCCTATACGAACAGACCCGGCCGTAAGACTTCGGTTTCCCGGTCCTATGGTGTACGGAGATCGTCCGGTAGCCGGTCGTCCGGTGAATCGTCACGAACG
>JALUTR010000300.1 GCA_027021785.1 Fidelibacterota bacterium
CGGCACACAGTTTGCACTGAAAGGAATGCTTATGAAAAAAACATCCATTGTAACAGTCATCGGGTTGTCCCTTATGTTGGCGGGGTGTTCCGGTACACGTCAAAAAGTCGAAATAAACCCTGACGAGATTATGGTTTTCCCAACTCCGCCGGACGAACCGCGAATCCAATTCCTGAAGAGTTTCAGCTCCTCGTCGGACATTAAAGCGTTTAACGCCATTGATAAATTCCTGTTCGGCAGTTCACTGTTGGAACTGGAAACATCCATTATAAAACCCTACGGGATCGGCATCCGCGACGGGAAGATTTACATTTGTGATACCATGCTGCCCGGATTGATCGTCATTGATCTGAACCAACAAACGATGAAAGCTTTCCAGCCCTTTGGTCGCGGGACCCTTCGCAAACCGATCAATTTGACCTTTGACGATAACGGCAATGTCTATGTTGCCGATACCGAACGGGAACAGGTGGTTGTCTTTTCCCCGGATTTAAAGTACCTGTACGCCCTCTCCAGCAAGTCCTTAAAACCCCTGGATGTGGCCGTGTACGGCGATACTCTATTAATTACCGATTACATCGACCGCAATATTGAGCTCTGGTCGGTAAAACGCCGTCGTTTGATCGGCGAATTTCCACCCAATAATTCCGAATTGCCCGACAGCATCAGAATTTTTGTTCCTTACTCCGTTGATGTCGATCAGTACGGTAATATTTACATCACCGATTTCGGGCAATTCCGCGTACAGAAATTTGATCCCCGGGGAAATCTAATTCGCAGCTATGGCGGATTGGGTAAATCATTGGGGAAATTTGCCCGGCCAAAGGGTATCTCCGTCGATCGTGATGAACGATTATACGTTGTTGATGCCGCCTTCGAAAATATTCAGATCTTCGATAAGGAAGGAAATTTACTGATGTTCTTCGGCGGGGCCTACCAACGTCCGGGTAACATGTATCTCCCGGCCCAGGTAACTATTGACTATGACAACCTTTCCTATTTCGAGCCCTACGTGTTGCCCGGATATATCCTTGATTTCCTTATCCTGGTTACCAACCAGTATGGACCCGACAAGATCACCGTCTATGGTTTCATCCATCCTGAGAATGGAAACCCGGATGAAAAATTCTGAGATACTCTGGATTCTCATGGCACTCTCCCTGATCGGGTGCGGTTATCTTTTCCGTAACTCTAATGTTATGGTAATTGCCGCTGAGACAACACCGCAGGACACCCTTAGCGTTCAACAAACCGCCACCATAGACACTTCGTTACGCAATCAACCTTGGCAGGAGCAGTTGAAATCTTATTTATACGTCTGGGATTGGGATGAAAACCGGCGTTACAAGGTATTGTCTTTTTTCTTTGACGGGGTACCGAATCCGGCTTCCGCGAAGGAAGATAACATTCAAAAAGCCGATACTTCCGCAGTGGATTCAACAAAGACGCCAACCCTTGCCGTGGTTCCCAAAAAACGCCCTTCCGCCCCCACCATTTACACTCATCAACCATACCGGGAACGAAAGTGCGAAAAATGCCACCGGAGT
>JALUTR010000301.1 GCA_027021785.1 Fidelibacterota bacterium
CCATCCCTTGCTGAAACGCCTGCAGCGGGAAGCCAATGGCACGTTCAACCACAGCGTTGTGGTGGGAAACCTGGCGGAGGCCTGCGCCAACGCCATCGGCGCCCGGTCGCTTTTAAGTCGTGTTGGGGCCTATTACCACGATATCGGCAAAATGACCCGCCCGGAATACTTTATCGAAAACCAGTACACCGGTGTCAATCGCCACGACAATCTCACACCCGTTATGAGCGCGAAGATCATCAAGAATCACGTAAAGGACGGTCTGAAACTGGCGGAAGAATACGGACTCCCAAAAATCGTAAGCGATTTCATTCCCATGCACCATGGGACCACCCTGACGGAATATTTCTATCGCAAGGCGCTTGACCAGGCCGATGACCCTTCACAGGTGGATGAAACCATCTTTCGCTACCCGGGCCCGAAACCCAATACCAAGGAAACCGGTATCCTGATGATCTGTGAGGCGGTTGAGGCCGCCGTTCGGTCGATTAAAAATCCGGATATCTTTAAAATCGAGGAAATGATCGATAAAATCATCCGCAAACGGGTTGAAGGCGGGCAGTTGGCGGAATGTCCCCTGACCCTGGATGAATTGCGACGGATCAAGGGCACGGTCGACGGCGCCGAAGGAATGCTCCCGGTCCTCAGGGGGATCTATCATATCCGGATTGAATATCCCGATGAAAAAGTGGAGGACGGGAAAAAAACGCCCCGGTCGCACAAAACATGATCGCCGTTCGGGTGGAAATCGATCCCGACTTAAGGGGCCCTGACCCGGAGGTGACGAAGGCCCTTCTCCGTCATGTCTTAAAGGCGGAAGGTGTTCCCGAAGCCGATGTCACCCTGGTCTTCGGTGATGATGAATTGTTGCGCGGTTTGAAAAAAACATTCTTCAAAAAGGATCAATTCACCGATGTAATCGCCTTTCGTCTGAACGATTACAATGAACCGACCGTGGAGGGGGAGTTGTATGTCAGTCTGCCCCGGGCGGAAGAAAACGCCCGGGAACTGGGAGAGCCCTTCCCCAAAGAGGTGGGTCGTCTCATCGTTCACGGCGGACTGCATTTGCTGGATTACCGCGATCACACGAGCGAAGAGAAACAACAAATGCAATCGCTGGAAGACCGTTATCTCGACCAATTCCCCTGGGAAACCCTGTTTAATACCTGATCGGACATACTCATATTCCCCCCACGCGGCTGCGCGTTCGGAAATTTGCGTTTTACCGGGAAGTTGATTCAAGTGAAACTCACCACGAACATGAAGGATTTACAATTGATAGTTTTAAGACCCCCATTCTTTCCCTTTTCCCATGTCATACTAAGGAGCCTGCGACGAAATATCTCAAGTAAACGCTTTTTAAAAAACAAATGCCGGAAATTTCATCATCACGCATCGCGTTTCGCATCCCGAAAGGGGCCAAACACGGACCCCGCAGCTTTCGGGGCCGGTGAAATCGATCTTTCAACACACCAAGGTCACGAAGGAAATTAAATCGAAGGCATTGGAATTCGGAACTTTTCAATCGCCAACCGGC
>JALUTR010000302.1 GCA_027021785.1 Fidelibacterota bacterium
TGAGTATTAATAGTGTGAACGTTTCCACGGCGGCCAGCGCCAGTGCGGCTATTTCCACGGTGTCGTCGGCGATTGATACGTTAGCCAGTCGGATTCAGGATGTTGGTGAATACAAATCGAGATTCTCGGCAAAAGAACAGAATCTTGCTGTTGCGATCACAAATACGGAAGGGGCACGGAGCCTGGTGGAGGATGCTGATTTTGCCAAGGAACAAATGGAGGTTGTGAAATTGCAGATTTTACAACAGACGGCAATTTCGGCCCTGACACAGGCAAATTCTGCACCACAGGTAGTTCTTTCACTGTTCAGATAACATAATGGAGATGGGAGAACGAAAAATCGTTTTCCTTCCTTCCCTGAATTGTGAAAGGAGACACCCATGGCTAACGGAATCATGGATATCAAAGAAGTGGCAAGTTACCTGAAAATTAAGGAACAGACGGTATATCGCCTGGTGCAGAAAGGGAAGATCCCGGCTCTCAAAATCGGGGGACAGTGGAAAATAAAGAAAGATCACCTTGATCGGATGTTCGACGAGATCCTTACCGAAAAACTGAAAGAACTGAAGAACAGGTAATTCAGGTAACTTAATATCGAAACCCTCCATCCCAAACGATTTGGAATGGAGGGTTTTTCTTTTCCCCCACCGGATTCCATGCTTTCCCACCTTGTTTCCGCAGGAACCTGGAAATACATCATAATAACACAAATAGGTTCATAAAGTTGAATGAGTATTATTGTTTTTTATAAAATTTTCTTAATTATTACTGATTTTTATCCGCCACAAATAATACGATCCGACAAAAATAAAGCTTCCCTGTTTCATCGCCGATATTCTGAGTAGAAGTAAAAAAACGGTTGGATGCCTGGTTAAAGACGGGTCCGGCACCCAACAAGAAATAACAACCCGTCAATAAGGGCAGGGAAGCCCATAAAAGACAAGGAGGTTACCATGGCAGGTGACTTAAGTCGAGTAGGTGCAAACATTCAAGCAATGCAGGCGCTCAGTTCGCTCTCGAATATTAATGAGCGTATAGGGTTACATCAGTTGCGATTGGCGACCGGTAAAAGGATCAACTCCACCGAGGAAGATCCGGCCGGTTATCAGATTGCGCGTGGGTTGGAACGTCGGCGTCGGGGTCTGGAAGTCGCTCTGGACAATGTTGGAACAGCCAAGAACGTCATGAACATTGCCGAAGGTGGTTACCAGACGATTATGGATTTGTTGCAAACGATAAAGGAAAAAGCGACGCAGGCAGCCGATGTTTCCTTATCCTCAACACAGCGGTCAGCTATTAATGACCAGGTATCGGCCCTGATCACTGAGATCGATGCGATCGTGAATGAGACCACGTTTAATGGTGTGAACCTGATTGACGGCTCCTATTCCAGCAAGGCATTTCACACCGGTGAAGCTGCATCGAATGAGTTGTCGGTAACGTTGGGCGGCGCGGATTCGGCCGATTTGAGTATTAATAGTGTGAACGTTTCCACGGCGGCCAGCGCCAGTGCGGCTATTTCCACGGTGTCGTCG
>JALUTR010000303.1 GCA_027021785.1 Fidelibacterota bacterium
GCCGTTCCCTCGCACCGGGAAGCTTGTTCGAAGGGGAATCCCGTTTCAAAGCCTCTGCCGCTATCCCACCCTCCGGTGACGACGGGCAAACGATAAAGCACCCGGCCGGCAGGACCTATCCGGTAAAGTATCCAGGCTACCCCAGGGATTTTAATATTCGATTGGCCGGGGTAATCCCCACAAAGTATTCCTTAATCACTCGATTTTCGATTATCACGATCGTCGGGGTACCCATTACTCCAAATTTTTGAGCGGTTTGGGTATCCTTACGGACATTGATGCGCACCAGGGGTTTCTTTTTTTCCTGGACCGCCGTAAGGTACTGTTCCTGAGTACGGCAGGCCCTACAGGAGGGGCTGTAAAAATACACGACCACCGGATCCGATTGTCGCAACGCTTTTGCCAAAGCCCCGCTGACCAGGGGAACCGGTTTACCTTTTCGGCGCCAACCCCGTAACCGAAAAAACCATTGCAACAATACAAACAATCCGATAACCACCAGCAACATCACTACCAGCGCCGGCATCACGATTCCTCACGGTTTTTTTTCTTCCGGAACAGATCACGATTCCAACCGATCACCAATCCCGTAACAATCCCATAACCGGTCATGATGTATGGGTTACTGCTCAGGGCACAGCTGCCCACCCGACAACCGATAAAATAATAATACCCAAAGCCCAGCGCCCCACCCACGAGGGCAAAAAGGGCGGGTTTCAGCCAACTATTCCTCATTTTTATCCTGTTCCTTCCGGGAGACCATTTCGTTCAACTTACCGACAATTTCATCCAGGTTCCGGACCCCTTTCCGCCGAGCATTTTCCTGCAGGGTACCCCATACCGGTTCCCCACAGGCCATACATTGTATTCCATATTCCATTAAAGGCCGTACCAGTTCGGGGTATTTTTCCACTATCTCTTCGATGGTCGTATCGGGTTTTATTTTTATATCGCCAGACATATCCTTTCCCCCACGGATTCGCGGAACAGGGTTATTTTTCCACGGGATAACCTTTCTGATTCCAGGCGCGCATCCCGCCTACCATATTAATCAAATGCCTGAATCCGTTTTTCTGCAAGAACTCCGCCGCCACACGACTTCGATTTCCACTTCGGCAGATCAAAACGATCTTCCGATCGCTTTGCTTCAATGATTCAATTTCCTGAACCCAGTTTTCAATCTCTTGCAAGGGGCGCAATTCGGCACCCTGGATGTGTCCCAATTCCCCGATATATTCGGCGGGGGTTCGCACATCAATTAAAACCAGATTGGTATCCTTCTGAATCAGTTCGTAAACCTGCTCCACATTCCAATGTTGAATGGCGGCTGGAGTCTGCTTTACGGCGGTTTCCGTTGCCGGCTGAGCGTTATCCTGATTGGAACATCCCAGTGCCACGACGGCAAAAATTCCTATAAAAAAAACGACCCTGAATTGTCCCTGCATAATCCACCTCTCTTTTTATGAGTGATCAGTTGATAAATCCGGTTATCCTGGTAAACAATGGTTCCGTCCCGGAAACCCACCT
>JALUTR010000304.1 GCA_027021785.1 Fidelibacterota bacterium
GCGGTTGCAACCGGGAATAATATTTTGGTACCGGTAAGAAATATTTATTGTGTCGGTCGAAATTATACCGGGCACGCCGGGGAACTGGGCAACACCGTGCCGGAAACCCCCATGTTCTTTCAGAAAGCTCTGGCGTCCCTTACAACCGGGGATGTCGTGGAATTACCGCGAAACAGCGTTATTCACTACGAATTGGAAATCGTGGCGCTTATCTCGACCGGCGGTTACAGGATACCGGTGGCGGAGGCCTGGAAGCATGTCGGGGGACTGGCGTTAGGACTGGATCTGACGGACCGTCCTTTACAATCCCGTTTGAAGGCGAAACAGCATCCCTGGTTTATGGCGAAGTCGTTTAAGAATGCTGCCGTGGTGTCGGATTTTCGGCCCCTCGATTTAAAAAATTGGGCCAAGCCCTTCTGGCTGAAAGTGAACGATGAAATCGTCCAGAAAGGGCGTATGAAAGATATGGTGTTTCCGATACCAACGTTGGTGAATTGCTTATCGGAAAGAATTCCCCTGTTGAAGGGGGACCTGATCTATACCGGAACCCCGGAAGGGGTGGGGGAACTGAAAACAGGCGACCGATTGGAATTGGGGTTGGGTGATGAGACGCTTAAGGAATTGATTGTAAGGGATTAAGCGTTTCTCCAATGTGATTTGAAGCGTGATGAGTGTCGGAATCTCCCGATGAAGCGTAGTCACTGTCGGGGAAACGTGGGAAAATATTTCACTAAATCAACTCAAGCAGCGGAGGTTTTTTTGTTCAACCCTTTCAGGGTTGGTTCTCCTCTGTTTGATTATTTTCTATTCATATTGAACCCTTCCAGGGTTCTTGATGATTTCATCTAAGCTTATGTTTATTATAATATTACTATTGTATTTTCAAACGATTGAAAATTTTCGTTTATCTGAAAACATAATCCCAAATAATGCAACAGGAACTACGAATTAAACGAAACTATCGAAATAATAAGGATTTAAATCAATATCCCGAATAAGAAAATTTTAGTTCAATGATTTGTCCTAACTCTCAATATTTTTTCGTTTAATTCGTTTGATTCATTGTTAATGCATAATCTGGGTTCAATCGATAATCAAAAAATGTGTTTGAAAATCAAACTAATGAAAATAATATCGAACCGGTTCGATAAACTTATGAGAATACTTTTACATTGGGTATAACGATTAAGGATATCGCCCGCATGGCGGGTGTTTCCACTTCGACCGTCTCCCTGGTACTGTCGGGAAAAGGATACGTAAGTGACGACACACGGGAGCGGGTTCAAAAGGTCATTGACGATTATAATTATCGGCCCCTTCGGTCGGCGCGCCAATTGGCCTCCGATCGAACCGGAAACATCGGCTTTATTATTTCCGACATTCATTTATCCAAATCGGAGGCGTTTTATTCCCGGATTTTGTTGGGAGCCGAACTGGAAGCCCGGAACCATGATGTGTACATATTGATATCCACCGTGGGAATGAATATTGAAATACCAAAAGACATCCCCCGTTTTACCCAAAGTCGTGACGTAGACGGAATTATTATTGCCGGTAGTGTACCGAAAAAGCTGGTGCGCTACCTGCATAACCGGGATATACCAATCGTTTTGGTGGACTTTAACATTGAAGACCTAAAAATTGATTCGGTCATTATGGACAACCGGTCCGGTATGAAAGCGGCCGTCACCCACTTAATCGATCAAGGTATTGAACGGATTGGTTTCGTGGGCGGCTCCTATCACCACCCGTCGATTAGGGAACGTTTCGAGGGGTACCAACTGGCCATGGAAAGAGCCGGCCTGGGACAAATTGCCCGAAATCCGGATTTTTATTATCTGGAAGATAGTGAAACAACAGTGGAGACAGGTAAGGTCGGAATTGCGGCCATATTAAAAAAAGTCACCGATCTCCAGGCCGTGTTGTGTGCCAATGATACTACGGCGACCGGCTGTTTGCTGCAATTAAATAAATTGGGGAAAGATGTTCCCGGGGAAGTGAAGGTAGTCGGTTTCGACGATGTGAATTATGCCGCTATTACGCAACCGCCGCTGACAACCGTTCATGTTCCGAAAGTCCGGATGGGAGTTGAAGCGACAAAAATGCTGCTGGATAAGATTGAAAAACCCGAACAGGGATATCAAACCCGTCTGATTCCGGTGGAATTAATCATAAGAGGTTCCAGTGTGCCTGTCAATGGACAGGACCGATGAACCATGAATAAGTCCGTCACTAACAAAATAAAAGCAAAACGGAAAGATTCCGAGGGGCGACGCAACTCCCCGGGAGCGCAAATTGAGGCAATATCCCGTGGGTCCGGACAACTGCGTCCCGGTAAGTGCGGATCGGAAATATTGCTACCCGAATTCTCCCTGTTTAACCGGTGGAGAATGTTTTTAAAAGGTCTGTTTCCAGACGGAAATAGGGGTGAAATCAGATATGATTACCGCCCACTGCTCCCACCTATAACCCGCGACATCGTCGGGGTAAACAGGCGGAAAGAAACACTTTCTAACCTTCGTGTTTTCGTGGCAAACCTTTCCCTTGGGCTCATCTTCCTTTTAGCGTTGGCGGGTTGTCGGCATAAGGCCGAACGGGATTATATCGAATATTGGAGTTCCTCCAACGTTTTCGAAATCGAGTTCGCGCGAAAAATCGTTGCGGAATGGAACAGCGACTCAACCCATCGGGAAGTACGGTTGCAGCCGGTGCCCGAAGGACAATCCAGCGAAGAAATCGTCCTGGCGGCCATCGTGGGGAAGACAACGCCCGACATTTATTCCAACACGTGGCCCGGGGTCATCGAACAGTACCGGGACGCGGGTGTCATTCTTGCGTTCAATCGGTTTCCTGATTTCATGGAATATCTCCGGGAACGATTGCCTGACAAGCTGGAAGAGCAATTCCGATCTTCCGACGGTCAGTTTTATCAGTTCCCCTGGAAAGGAAATCCGGTATTAATGGCCTATAACAAAGCGTTACTTAATGATTATCTGAACAGCGATCTACCCCATACGTACCGGCAGTTTTATCAAATCGGTGAAAAATTACGGCAGCGGCTGAAGGAAAGGGGAGGCAAGCAGATTTGGATGCTGGATCCGAATATCACCCCTATCTGGTGGCAACGATTTTTTGATTTTTATCCCTTCTACGTGTCGGCAACGCAGGGGAAGACTTTTATTACACCGGGGAAGAAAGTCCTGTTGGATATCCCCGAAAGCCGCCGCGTCTTCCAATTTTTTCGTCAAGGTTACGAAACGGGATTGATGCCCATCAGCTTGTTTAAGGAGGATATTTTTTTGATGAACCGGTTGGTATTCCATTTAACCGGTCCCTGGTCCATTCCCCATTATAAAAAGTTCGCCCCGGAGGGATTCGAATGGGGATATACGAGTATTCCGGTTCCCGAGGAAGGGATGTTGCCGTACACGTACGGTGACGCTAAAAATATCATTATTTTCAGCGATACGAAATATCCTGAGGACTGTTGGGAATTCATCAAGTTCATGACCTCCAGGCAAAACGATTTATTGCTTATGCGGGTCACGCAACAACTGCCGTTACGAAAGGATTTGTTACGTGATACGCTGTTTACCGATTTTTTTACGGAATATCCGGACATGAGAATATTCGCGGAACATATTCCCTATATAGTTGGTCTGGACCAATCACTGTATTTACAGGAAATATTTGATATGATATCCAAGACCTGGGATGAGATCGTTATCTATCGTGCCAAGGATATAGAAACCGGGCTGGCCGATCTGAATCATCAGGTACAGGTGCAGGTCAACCGGGAAAAGTGAGGGGGAAAGTTCACATCATGAGAGCGCAAATGACAAAACACAATTCACGCGCCGGTTTCATATCTCAGATTTTAATCGTGATGGATAACCGCTATGAATAGAGAAGAAAAATACGGTTGGTTGCTGGTATCGCCCTACGTAGGGTTTTTCCTCCTGATTTCGGCTTTTCCGATCATATTCTCGTTTATCCTGGTCTTCATGCGTTGGAATATGTTAAGTCCCATGAAGTTTATCGGACTGCAAAATTTTGTTACCTTGTTTCAAGACCCACTGTTCTGGAAAGCTTTGAGCAATACTTTGCTGTTTCTGGCGATTCATATCCCTTTGCAAATCGTGCTGGCGTTGATTATTTCGGCGTTACTAAATAATCCCTCTTTATTCGGGAAAAGTTTTTTCCGCGGGGCGTTTTTCCTGCCGGTGGTGATCTCCGGGGTCGTCGTTACCATCTTATGGAAACAGCTTTATTCAACCGAAACCGGGTTGTTGAACAACCTCTTGCTATCCATGGGCTTCGGTAAAGTCCCCTGGCTGACAAGCCCGAAAATCGCCATGCCGGCGATCGCGATCATGGCCACCTGGAAAAACCTGGGGTTGTATGTGGTAATTTTGCTGGCCGGTTTGCAAAATATTCCCCGCAGCCTCTACGAAGCGGCTTCCATTGACGGCGCCAATAAAATCACGCAGTTTTTCCGCATCACCTTGCCCATGGTGAATCCCACGTTAATTATGGTAATCATTCTATCGACGATCGGTGGTTTTTCGCTCTTTATCGAACCTTACATTATGACCGGCGGAGGACCGTTAAACAGTACTTTGTCAGCCAATTTGTACATCTACCAACAGGCTTTTAGTTTTTATAAAATGGGTTACGCCGCCACACTGGGATTTACCATGGCGGGGATTATTTTTGCCGTCGTTGCTTTGCAACGAAAGTTTTTCGAGCGTGAAATATGAGACGGAAAATTTTAATCACCCTGAGTTATTTACTTTTATTCGCGTTGGCTTTGACCTTCATCTATCCCTTTTTATGGATGGTTTCGGCAACTTTCAAACCGGAAGTGGAAATCCAATCCGCCAACCTGATCCCTTCCCAGGTAAGTTTAAAAAGCTATCAGGCTGTCTTTGAAAAAATACCGATCGGAAGGGCCTTTTTAAATTCGGTCTTCGTGTCGACCTGTGTCACCATCCTGGTCCTGGTTTTCAGTTCGGTCGTCGGTTATGCTTTGGCGCATTTACGGTTCCGGGGGCGGGAGATTATTTTTTCGGTGATGCTTTTCACAATGATGATTCCATTCCAGGTGACGCTTATTCCCATGTACGTATTAATGGTCAAATTGGGGTGGGTCAATACCTACATGGCGCTGATTGTCCCGGCCATGATCAGTGTTTTCGGGATATTTTTGTTTCGCCAGTTTTACAAATCCATACCCACGGACCTGATTGAGGCGGCGCGGCTGGATGGTTGCCATGAATTGTATATTATTTTCAGGATCATCTGGCCCAATACCATACCGGCCCTGGTGACCGTAGGCATTTTAACCTTTATGAACATCTGGAACGATGTGCTGTGGCCGATTATAGTTATTCGTGACCCGGAATTGATGACTATGCCGCAAATGGTGGCTCTTTTTGCAGCCGGCGGGCGGGCGGAAGCGCAAATGGGAACGATCCTGGCCTCCGCCACCATGCTTGCGCTCCCGGTCGTAATCATGTATTTGTTCTTCCAGAGACACTTTATTGAAAGCATGGCGACATCGGGAATGAAAGGGTAAAATGTGAAAATTGAAATGTGAAACGTGATGCGTGTCGGAACGCAGTGGAGATTTCGACGGAGCGAAGCGGATGTCGGGAAAATCCGCAGTTCGGCGGAATGCGTGGAACGTGGAAGTAATTTACCTGACATTAAGGCTTTTTGATCTTATGACTTTCCGACTTTCGATCTCCGGACCAACCATAAATAGAAAATACAAAATAACAGAGAGGATTTGATGAAATTAACGCGGATGACTACGGAACCGGTGCTTACACCGATTGCGGAACATGAATGGGAAAAAGCGGCGGTATTCAATGCGGCGGCGGTCTATCACCACGGTTTATTCCACCTGATCTACCGGGCTACCGATCTTGGTGGTCATGAAAAATACGGGCGGTATATCAATACCCTGGGATACGCCGTCAGTGCCGACCTGCTGACCTGGCACCGCTATGACGAACCGATCATGATCAACGATGTGCCGCAGGAAGCGCGGGGACCGGAGGATCCCCGCATCGTCCGGATAAACGATACGTTTTACATGACGTATACCGGTTTCGGCGACCGCTTTAAAGATGATTTTCGAATTTGCATGGCGACCTCGAAAGACCTGGTACACTGGGATCGCAAGGGGGTTGTCCTGGATGAACCGAACAAGAATTCCTGTTTGTTACCGGAAAAGATCGGTGACAGGTATTGTCTGTTTCACCGCCGGCATCCCGATATCTGGGTGTGCTATTCCGATGACCTGGTCCACTGGACGGATCATCATAAAATCATGTCTCCCATTCCGGATTCATGGAACCGGGTACGAATCGGCATCGCCGGGCCGCCGGTCAAAATTGATGCCGGGTGGTTCCTGATTTTTCACGGTGTCGATGAACATAATCACTACCGTTTGGGCGCCGTTCTTCTCGATTCCCGGGATCCGGGCAAAATTATCGCCCGACAGGCGACCCCGATTATTGAACCGGAATTGACGTGGGAGATCAAAGGGTATATCCCGAACGTTATTTTTTCGTGTGCCACGATTTTAAAAGACGACCGGGTTTACTGTATTTACGGCGGAGCCGACACGGTAATCGGCGTTGCCTATATTGATGTAAAGGATATTGTTTTCGGAAAAGAGAACAGGAACGTTTAATTGAGAGTCATTCTTGTTATTCTGTATATTGTAACGTTCGCAATATGTGAAGATAAACCAGGTCAATTAAACCAACAACCGCTGGAGTCGCCGGTGAATTTAACCCATGCCTTGTCGCTGGTGGACAGCATTGAGGTTGATGGTGAGGTCCTTTATTTTATCTGGATATATGCCGACGCCCCATCCTACAAACCGGTGGCGGCGCCCGGTGAAGGCATTGCCTGTGTTGACGATGTCGGGCGCTTTATGGAAGTTCTTGAAACGGAAATCCTGACCTACCAACGGCGCGAGTTGTTACCGATCGCCGTCGGTATGACCCGCTTTTTATTGTACATGAGCAGGGAGGACGGTTTATGGTATAATTTCATTTATCAGGATGGAAGTATTAACCGTACTCATCAAAACAGCAAGGCGGAATTCGGTTGGTGGGCAATCCGGGGATTAAGGGGCCTGGCCGCTGCAGACAAGATTCTGACAGGTTCCCCGGAACATAAATCGCT
>JALUTR010000305.1 GCA_027021785.1 Fidelibacterota bacterium
TAATGGCAATCGCTTTACAAGGTTCGGTTGCCGTTATCATGATTGTTACCGCAACTTTTGGTGCCCTGCTTAATTACATCGGTTTCACGCTTAGTTTGTCAACCGGCCTGGCGGTGGCCGGGGTCATTGTTTTGCGCCGAAGAGAACCTCTCCTCAAACGACCTTACCGTACCTGGGGATATCCTCTTGTCCCCATTCTTTACTTTCTTCTGAGTCTCTGGATGGTTTGCTATAATGTCTGGGGTCGTCCGGTTGAATCTTTGGCAGGTCTTTTGACGATTGGGGTGGGAGCGGTTCTATATTATGTATCCAAACGATACCAACAAAACCGCTCTTAGAATAGACTTTTTTGCCCGGGAGGTGGTTTTAATATCGGATCCGAATCCAAAAACTTTCTCAGGTTTCTGAAATCTTCCAGAACTTTTTCTTCCAGCGCAGGATTTCTGATGGCGGCGGCGGGATGCAGCAGGGGAAACAGAAAGTAGTTTTCCGTCGGAATGGCGGTGCCTCGGAAAGGCTGTATTCTGGTTGGTTTTCGTAAAAGCAGGCTTAGGGCCATGCTTCCTAACGGACAAACGATTTCAGGGTGTAGCGCCTGTATTTCATCCAACAGAAATGGAGCACAGGTCTTAATCTCCGTCGCACGCGGTCGGCGTCCCTCTAACGGTAAGCAGCGGGTTACGTTGGTCAGCCACAGATCCCGGCGTTTCAACCCTGCCGCTTTCAGCATCCTATCAAGAAAGACACCCGCGGCTCCCACGAAAGGCCTCCCCGTTTCATCTTCGTTTCTTCCGGGTCCCTGCCCGACGAACATAATTTTTGCCTTCGGATTACCTTCCCCAGGGACCGGTTTTTTTCGCGATTCGTGTAATGAACATTTCGCGCACACCCGGATGCGTTGCCTGATTTCTTCAAGTTTTTCTTTCATGCGAACCAATTCTCCCGCGCCGGAAATTAACCACCCTCATTTATGAGACAATATCAAAACGATCCCCCGGAAACCAGCGGGTTTCGACGTTGGAAAGTTGGGAGATGATTGGTTTCCCGGCCGGTAGTAAATTTTGCTTTGTAAATTAACCTTCTCTCAAGATGAATAGCCCCCGATGAATTTGCCGGTCTCCTTGTTTCGAATACATCCCGAAGTTCGGCGCGCTTTACGGGAAGACCGTCCGGTCCTCGCGCTTGAATCGACTATCATCGCCCACGGAATGCCATACCCACAGAACCTGGAGTTTGCGCGGCGGGCCGAAGAAACCGCTAAACAGGCCGACGTTGTGCCGGCGACAATTGCGCTTGTTGACGGTTTCATCCATATTGGGTTCGAAGATGATATTTTAACGCGGATTGCCAAGGGTAATGGTATCGAAAAGGTTACCGCTAGGGATCTGGGAACCGTCCTGGCAAGAAATTCTTCCGGCGCCACGACCGTTTCCGCAACGCTCCACCTTGCCCATCTGGTCGGAATAAAGGTTTTTGCTACCGGAGGCATCGGCGGCGTTCACCGCGATGCAGTAACCACTTTTGATGTTTCACAGGACTTACACATTCTCGCGCAAACTCCCGCGATTGTTGTAACCGCCGGAGCTAAAGCCATTCTGGACATTCCCAAAACATTGGAATTGCTGGAGACCCTTTCGGTAGCCGTGATAGGATTCGGTACCAACGAATTTCCGGCTTTCTATTCGCGCCGTTCCGGTTGCGCGCTTCAATCCCGTGCCGACAGCGCGGAGGAAGTTGTCCGGATTTTCACGGCACAGCAACAATTAAATTTGCGCTCGGCCCTCCTGGTTGCCAACCCGGTGCCGACCGCCGATGAAATTCCTCAACCTGAAATACAACAACACCTTCTTAAAGCGCTGCGCCTCATGGAGGAAAAGAACATTTCCGGTAAATCGGTAACGCCGTTTTTATTGAAACAGCTTGTACATTTAACAAGGGGAAGGGCTTTGAAAACCAATCTTTCCCTGGCTCTGAACAACGTCCGTCTGGGAGCTGAAATTGCGCGTGCGCTTCGCGATACCGGATAACCAATCCCCGGAACACGTTTTCAGATGGTATTTGTTTTCTTCAGTTCTTCCGGATTTGTTTTTCCAGGGTCCCCACCCAAAGCCGTAACTTTCAAACCCACATAGTCGGCCACCGGAGCAATCAAGCCCGCTGCCTCGCTCCAGATCGTGTCGGTTTCTTCCTGAATATCCTGAAATCTTTCCGGTCCGACCGTATGCACAACGATTTCTTCAAACCCTTTTTTTGTCTGATACAGGTGGGATAAGTCCGGGAATCTTGGCAAGTCTTTATATGGTGTTTTTCCCATCAGAAAATTGGGCCCGGCCCGACTCACATGATCTTTTATGACAACCCAGTGTTCCACGTCAGCCAAACGATCAATTAAAACAATTTTTCCTGCCGCAAATTCTTCTTTTAATTTAAAAAATTTTTCCGGTGTGATGGTTTCCTTGTCGATTTCACCGGGCCAAATGATCCGTCGCCCTCCCCAACTTCCAACCCAATGCCCGGCTGCCTTTTTAACGCTATCAACCTCGATACCCCAAACCTCCGGACCAGCACAAAAGTAGATTATGGGATTATCCTTTTCCGGATTCATCGCCTCAGGGGTACGTCCGCCGGGGACCGAAAAGGGCGGTACCCAACCTCACCATTGTGCTGCCTTCTTCGACGGCAATCTCAAAGTCGCCACTCATTCCCATGGACAGCTCCGTTAGCGCAGACACGCCTTCGGTTCGCTGCCGATTCAGTTCTTCCTTCAATCTTCGGAGTTGAATGAATGCTTTGCGTATGGTCTTAACGTCTTTGGTTAAAGGTCCGACGGTCATAAGTCCCTCTACAAGGATACCCTTGACAGATAAGCATGCTAACATGTCATCGGTGTTTGAAGCGTCAAAACCGAATTTTGATCTTTCGCCGCTGGTATTTACTTCAAGAAGCACCGGAACCGTGCGTTCCAGTAAGACGGCTCTTTTCCCAATTTTCCCTGCCAGTTTCAGGGAATCTACGGCATCGATGGTTTCGAACAAATCGAGGGCTTTATTAACCTTGTTTGATTGGAGATGACCAATCATTCTTTTTGTGAGACCGGGGAGATCGGGTAGTTTTGGGAATTTGTTTTCCGCTTCCTGAATACGGTTTTCTCCGATGTCCTTAATCCCGGCGTTATACGCGGCAACAATAACATCCGGGGTATGTGTTTTCGTTACGGCAACAAGTTTCACGGTTCGTTCAGAACCGCTCCTGTTTACGGCAGCCAGTATACGTTTTCGGACGCGCTCAAGATTTTCGGTTAAGTTCACCTCTGTTCTTCTGGATTTTCCTCTTCCTGTCCCGGTTCGGTTTCAGGTTTCTCTTCACTCGTTGTCTCATCTTCGCGAACGACGCGGGTAATGGAGGCAATGCTGGTACCACCGTCCAGTTTTATTAATCTGACACCCTGGGTTACCCGGCCGATCGAACGAATCGCCGATACCGGTTGACGCATAATGACACCACGATCGGTAATTACTATCAAATCATCGGAATCAACCACTTCCATAATAGCCACCATTTTGCCGGTTTTCTCGGTTGTCCGCATAGTCATAATTCCTTTTCCCCCGCGGGTTTGTGTCCGGTACTGGATCACATCCGTCCGTTTCCCGTAGCCTTTCTCGGTTGCAACCAGAATCGTGCCTTCCCGCTTCACAACCAACATACCGACAACCTCGTCGGTGCCGGAGCTCAGGGTTATGCCTTTAACGCCCATTGTTTTACGACCGCTGGGGCGGATATCTTTTTCGGAGAAACGAATCGATTTTCCCTCGCGGGTTCCTAAAAGAATGTCGTTATCACCATCCGTAATCCGCGCCTCAATCAGGCGATCCTGATCCCGGATATCGATCGCGTATATTCCTCCTTTTCGCGGCCTGCCGTAGGCGGAGAGAACCGTCTTCTTCACCAGCCCCTTTTTGGTGGCCATTACAATGTAGTGGGAATCGTCGAACTCCTTGACGCTCACAAAAGCTTCGACTCGTTCGCCCGGCTCGCAACGAATGAGGTTAACAATTGCCCGGCCCCGTGCCGCGCGGCCGCCCTGTGGTATGTCGTACACCTTTAACCAGTAACATTTGCCGCGATCCGTGAAAAACAACATGTAGTCATGGGTGTTGGCGATAAACAAATGTTCTACGAAATCTTCTTCTTTCGACATGGCTCCCTGTATGCCGCGCCCGCCGCGCCGCTGGCTCCGGTATGTGTTCACCGCCGTTCGCTTTATATACCCTTTGTGAGTCATCGTGACTACCATGTCTTCCTGGGCAATAATATCTTCGATTGAAAAGTCCGCTCCCACAGGTATTATTTCCGTCCGGCGTTCGTCGCCGAATTGTTCCCGCAATTCCAGCAGATCGTTTTTGATTATGTCCATCCGCTGTGAACGGCTTTCCAAAATTCCCCTCAGTTGAGCGATTTGTTGGATCGTTTCCTTGTATTCCTCCACCACTTTGTCAACTTCCAAACTGGTCAGACGCTGAAGTCGCATATCAAGAATGGCCTGAGATTGTTTCTCCGACAGATTAAAAGCATTCATCAGCCCTTCCTTGGCATGTGTCGGGTCTTTACTGCCGCGAATAATCACGATGACTTCATCGATATTATCGAGGGCTATTTTTATTCCCTCCAGAATATGAGCTCGATCTTCCGCTTTCCCTAAATCAAATTTTGTTCTTCGTACGACAACTTCGTGACGAAACTCAACAAAATGATTCATTATTTCCTTAAGGCTCATCACACGTGGAATACCATCCATCAGCGCCAGCAGGATTATTCCGAACGTGTCCTGCAGTTGCGTGTGCGCATAAAGTTGATTTAAAACGACTTCCGGGACTGCGTCGCGCTTCAGTTCGACAACAACACGTACACCTTCTTTATCCGATTCATCTCTTAAATCAGAAATTCCATCAATTTTCTTGTCGCGCACCAAATCGGCTATTTTTTCCAGCAAGCTGGATTTATTAACCTGGTAAGGTAATTCGCTGATGACAATCGTTTCCTTGCCGTGTTTTGATGTTTCCACAAAAGCCCTGGCGCGCACCGAAACCTTTCCACGGCCGGTCTCATACGCCTGTCGAATACCCTCTCGGCCCATGATAATGGCCGCGGTCGGAAAATCAGGACCCGGTACATGTTCCATCAACTCTTCGGTGGTAATATCGGGATTATCGATAAGCGCAATAATTCCGTTAACGACTTCCACCAGATTGTGGGGTGGAATTTTGGTGGCCATTCCCACAGCAATTCCTTCCGATCCGTTGATCAAAAGGTTTGGAACAACCGTCGGAAGAACTGAAGGTTCAGTCAATGTTTCGTCAAAGTTCGGTACCCAATCTACCGTATCTTTTTCGAGATCGCGCAACATCTCATTCCCCAGGCGGGTCATGCGACATTCTGTGTACCGCATTGCCGCTGCCCGGTCTCCGTCCACAGACCCGAAATTGCCCTGTCCGTCCACCAGTTCATAACGCATGGAAAAACTCTGCGCCATTCGAACCAGCGCATCGTAAACCGATGAGTCGCCGTGGGGATGGTATTTACCCAACACGTCACCCACTATGCGGGCCGACTTTTTATATCCCCGGTTCCAATGCATACCCAGTTCGCTCATTCCGAAAAGAATTCTCCGGTGAACCGGCTTCAGCCCGTCCCGTACATCGGGTAACGCCCGGGATACGATTACTGACATAGAATAGTTGAGGTAGCTTTCACGCAACTCCTCAACAATATCGCGATTGATTGTATTTTCTCGTGCTATATCCATATTCTAAAAGTGAAGGGGTTGAAAAGCGATAAACCTACTCGCTTTTAATTTTTATTTATACGTTTTCTGTTTGTTATTTCCACCGCGTTACACGTCCAGATTAACGACAAACCTTGCGTTGGTTTCTATAAAGGTTCTTCTCGCCTCCACGTCGCTGCCCATTAGATCCTGGAAACTTTTGGATGCTTCAGCCGCGTCGTTGATGGTTACCTGCATCAGTGTTCGGCGATCTGGATCCATTGTCGTGGACCACAGTTGTTCAGGGTTCATTTCTCCCAATCCTTTGTACCGCTGAAAGTCTATCTTTTGACTTTTGTTTTCCCGCCGCATTCTTTCGGCCAACAGGTCACGCTCGTTTTCATCGTAAGCATAAGCTTCTTTTTTACCCTGGCGTACACGAAACAGCGGCGGCATTGCCAAATAAACATGGCCGTTCGTTATAAGGTCAGGCATCTTGCGATAGAAAAAGGTTAACAACAGGGTTCGGATGTGACTTCCGTCCACGTCGGCGTCGGTCATGATGATAATCTTGTGGTATCGTAGTTTTTCGATATCGAAATCGGACGGGTTCTTGACACCATCCTCAACATCACCGCCAAAACCGGTGCCCAGGGCAGTGATAATGGACTGGATTTCATTATTCGAAAGCAGTTTGTCAATCCGTGCCTTTTCAGCGTTGATTACTTTTCCGCGCAGGGGCAGGATGGCCTGGAAGCGCCGATCGCGTCCCTGTTTTGCAGATCCACCGGCCGAGTCTCCTTCAACCAAAAACAGTTCGCACAAAGCCGGATCACGATTGGAACAATCAGCCAATTTGCCCGGCAGGGTCGTGTTGCCAAGGGCGGTTTTTCGACGGATAAGTTCCCGGGCTTTCCGGGCCGCGTGTCTGCTCCGCGCGGCAAGCAAAGCCTTTTCTATGATTTTCTTGGCAACCGTTGGATTTTGTTCCAAAAATTCCTGTAATCCTTCATAAACGATTGCGTCGACGATACCCTTTACTTCGCTGTTTCCCAGCTTTGTCTTTGTCTGTCCCTCAAATTGGGGTTCCGCCACCTTTATCGAAACAATCGCTGTAAGCCCTTCGCGAAAGTCTTCTCCGGAGAGCGTAATCTTTTCACCTTTTTTGCCCTTTATTAAATTGTTTTTCGTGGCATAATAATTTAGTCCACGCGTCAGTGCGGATCTGAATCCGGAAAGATGAGTGCCGCCTTCCACAGTGTTGATATTGTTGACAAACGTAAGGATATTTTCAGTATAGGTGTTGCTGTATCGAATTGCCACATCAACCGGAACTTCCCCACTTTCCCTGGTAACGGTGATTATTTTCTGGTGGAGCGGTTGTTTGTTGGCATCAAGATATTTTACAAAGTCGCTCAACCCTCCTTTGAACCTAAAGACTTCTTTTACCGGTTCTTCTTCCCTCTCATCAATCAGAGTGATTTCAAGGTTTCTGTTAAGATAAGCCAGTTCGCGAAGTCGTTCGGAAATGATTTCATGCTCGATGGTTGTGACTCGGAAGATTTCCGGATCCGGCAAAAAGGAAATTCTGGTGCCGGTGCGTTTTGTCTTGCCGATTACCTCCAGCTTTGTCTGAGTAACCCCGTGCGCATATTTCTGCCGGTATATTTTACCGTCGCGATGAATTTCCGCTATCAACCATTCAGACAGTGCATTAACAACCGAAACACCAACCCCGTGCAGTCCACCGGAAACTTTGTACGTCCCCTTGTCAAACTTCCCACCGGCATGTAGTACGGTCATAACCACTTCAAGGGCCGGTTTTCCCTCTTGTTTGTGAATATCCACCGGTATACCCCGCCCGTTGTCTTCAACGGTTACGGAATTGTCTTTATTCAGGATTACTTTTATTTGCGTACAATAGCCGGCAAGGGCTTCGTCGACACTGTTGTCGACGACCTCGTAAACCAAGTGATGTAAGCCGCGCTTGCTTACGTCTCCGATATACATAGCCGGCCGACGCCGAACAGCCTCCAATCCTCGCAAAACTTTTATTTTTTCTGCGCTGTACCTTTCAGAAACCGACTTGTCTTTTGTCATACGAAACGAATATCCTTTACAATATTTTTTCCGAGCTTTTGGTTTAATTTCGTTAAAATTTCTAACTTTTTAAATTGAAGTTCCTGTCGCCAGGTTGGGGATTGGACTTTTATAAGAAGCACCCCGTGCTCAATGCTTAATGCCTCTGTTTTTTGAGCGATAACCGGTCCGACAACGGCGTTCCAATGTACCAAAGCTGAATTCTGGATAACGGCTTTTTCAATCCCGGCCGTTTTCAGAAAAACTTTCAACGCCTGTTTTATACTCTGCACGGTCGTTCCAGGTATATACTCTTATTGCCGTTTTGTTTCAAATCAATTCTGTGTTGCTCTATCGGTACAAGGTCCGTCGTGGTGACAACGGTTTGTACGTCTTTTTCGATGAGCGACAACACGTTTTCACTCCGCTGGTAGTCCAGTTTTGCAAAAAGATCGTCAAGAAGAAGAATCGGCAGAATGCCCGTTTCCTTGTGAATCAGACGAAATTCCGCCAGTTTTAACAAAACCAGAGTTAACTTATGTTCCCCCTGGGAACCGAACAATCTTAAATCTTTGCCCTGAAATACAAGTTTGTAATTATCCCGGTGCGGTCCGACGGTTGTTCTTCCCAAATGAATGTCCTGCTGCAAGTTGGCGGCGAGAGCCTTTCGAAATTGATCCGGATTGGAGTGTTGCGTTTTTTCGTGAATGCATGTGACTTCCACACCGTCCTCAGCATAATCAATAACAGTGCGTCTCAGATGGTCCGTAAATTGACCGAATAGGTGCTCTCTTTGCGACCACACTTTTGTGCCGTTGTCTACCAGTATATCTTCCCAGGCTTTGACGCTTTTGATATTGGATCGATTATCGCGGACTAAACACAAGGCGGCATTACGCTGTTTTAACGTCCGGGTATAATCCGACAAAACCTGTAAAAAGGGCTGTGACACGACCGAAAACAACCGATCAAAAAACGCTCTCCGGACCGAAGGGTTGCCTTTTGTAATATCCTGTTCCTCCGGGGACAAAAGAACAACCGGGTTTTTTCCGATCAATTCTTTCAGACCGGATATCGGCATACCGTTTACCAAGATTCGCCTGCGCCCGTCTTTTGTTTGGTTTACCTGAATAATTTGTTCCTGGTTATCATGAACAAACACGCCTGTCACACGAAAAAATTCTTCCCCGTCTTTCAGTAAATCCCGAAACCTTGAAGTTCTGAAACTGCGTCCGATGGAAAAGGTATGAATCGCCTCCAGGACAGCCGTTTTACCAGAACCGTTTTCACCCCATATTACGTTTATTCCTTTGCCAAAAGCCAATTGGAGATGTTTATGATTGCGAAAGGATATCAAATCGAGTTCCTTAATGGACATTCTTTTTTAGGGTAATAATTTAAACCTGTTTGGTACGTTAACTGAACGTGACCCAAACTTAATCGTTCAATCTTATGGGCATTAACAGCATCGTGATATCGCTATCTTCTTCAGGTTTTTCAGGATAAAACAAGGCTGCGCTGATGGGGGTTTTTAATTTTACTATTACTGTCTGATCTTGTATGTGCGATAGAATATCCCTGAGATAGGTCGCGTTGTATCCTATGGTCAAGTCATCTCCAACATATTTTGCCGGTAATTCTTCCTGAGCTCTTGAAGCCTTTTCCGGATCCTCGGTTGTAATTTTAGTCCCGGTTTCGCTGAGCTGCAGGGCAATCTGATTAGTAGTTTTGTTTGAAAAGATAGAAACCCGTCGTACCGCGCCCAACATGGCTTCCCTGTCTACGGTTAAAATTTTATCGTTATCCGAAGGGATAACACTTTCATAATCGGGAAACCGCTCATCAATCACGCGGGTAAAAATCATGTTTGGTCCGATCGCGGCCGTCAAATGATTTTCCCCCATCCACAATTGCACCGGTTCACCGGAGGTAACAAAAATATTAAACAAATTTAAAAATTTCCGGGGCACAATAATATCGCCGATAAATTCCCCTGGCTGGTAATCCTTCCAAATGTATCTGACCAGGCGATGTCCATCCGTAGCCACCGCCGTCAGGTTGTTCTCTCCGAAGTGGAAGAAAACACCGGTCAGGGCCGGTTTTAATTCGTCTTTGCTGACGGCAAATTTGGTTACTTCAATAATAGCTTTGAAAATATCACCACTTACACCGATCGCTTTGCGACCGTCGATATCGGGTAAAGCGGGAAACTCTTCCGCCGGTTTTCCCATCAGATCATAAATCCCGGTATCGGTTATCAGTTCAACTTTATGCTGTTCTGAGACAACAATGGTAATCCGGCCGTCGGGTAATTCATTGGTAATTTCCAATAATGTTTGCAGGGGAATTGCCGCTGAGCCGGTTTCCTCGATACTGGCCGGTAAATCGACAACAATTGTAATTTCTAAATCCGTGCTCCGTAATACGGTTTTATCTTCATCAACCTTAAAAAGTACACAACTTAAAATGGGCAAAGTTGAACGAGCGGGTGTGGCTTTGGAAAGTTTCTGGAGTGCGTTTTGAAGTTCTGTTTTAGATGTGGATAGTTTCATAAAAACCTTGAAAAATTTATGCTTTTGTAAACGTTTTTCACCCCCGTGAAAAAGGCCAATGATGTTACCGATAACCACCACTTTTCACAAGATGTTTTTCGTTTACAATTAAGGTTAAAACAATAGAATTAAAAAATAATATTTTAGTTATCTATCTTTTATTATTAATGCTGTTATAACTGTGAAAAAGCGACGATTGAGACGACACTTTTCAAAGACCTGTGTATCTTATGGCAAGGTGTTAAACCGATACTTGATGTGGAAAAGATTGTGGAGCCTGTGGATAACCGACAGGAAAGCAGGGACAACTTTTAAGATATTTAATTTCAGTTTAAAATTCGGGCAGTGTGGAAAAGAAGTGTATAAATCAGTGGAAAAACCGGGGAAAGATTTAGTTGGTAATTTTTATGTAGAAGTTTTTCCGCGCTTTATCGATCCAATCCTGGTACCACTTCATCTTTTTTTGGTTCAACGCCATGGATTCAATTTCTGTCCAGTGGGTTGTTAAATTCGGTTTACCACCGGGTTTTATGCCTTCCAGCCACAACAAATGATACCCGTAGTCGGTTTTAACCGGCGGGCTGCACTCGTTTTGTTTAAGGTAGGGAATGACTTTTGCGATTTCTGGTAACGGATAGTTGTTAGGATCTATCCAACCCAGGTCACCACCGATGTCTTTGGTTTTTTCATCCGCGGAGTAGGTTTTAATCAGGGAAATGAAACGTTCCAGGGTTTTGGCGGAGTCCTTCAAAGAGGAGGCAAATTTATATGCCCGGGACTCATCTTCCATTGTTATTTCGGGTACAATTAAAATGTGTCGAATGTGAGATTTATCACCTCGTCTCTCAAGCCTTTGTATCAAATGGTAACCAAAACTTGTTTTTACGGGCTTGCTTATTTCTCCATCCTTCAGGGTGAAAGCCACCGCTTCAAATTCAGGAACGAGCGTACCTCTTCGTACAAACCCCAGATCCCCACCGCGGTTTTTCGTCCCCGGATCTTGTGAATAAGCTTCTGCTATTTTATCGAAAGATTCACCCGCTAAAATTCTTTGCCTCAGACTGTCCAGTAAATGGATGGCGTGTTGTTTGCTTTTCTCTCCCGGTTCGATTGGAATCAATAAATGACGGATTTTTACGGTAGTCGGTAGAAAAGGTAGACTGTCTTTATACGTATTGTAAAATTCAACGACTTCTTCTCTGGTGATTCCAATGGAAGACAAAAGTTTTTGCTGGTATTGTTCCGTAATCAGCCTATCCTGCATGTCGTACCAATATTCACGGCGGAAAGATTTCAGTGGTTGCCCTAACATTTTTTCCGCCTGTTCCTCGCTGCCTGCCTGAGCAACCATATTCTCGATTTGTTGATCCAGGGCGCGTTCCACGTCTTTTTCTTTCGCCTCTATGGAATCCAGCTTAGCCATTTCAAGCACGATTTTCTGGTCAATAAGGGATTGTAAAATATCCTCCTGAAGTTTTTGGTAGCGCTGTGGATCTTTGCGCGGATCAATTCTTTGTTGAATGGCCGTCATGTTCGTGAGTTGAGCCAGATCGCTTTTGAGAATAATGTTCTCACCGACGATGGCGGCAATTCCTTCAAGAATAGGCGGCCCATCTTGTTGCGCTTGAGAGAACGGGGGTAAAAAGAAAAAAAAGGCAAGAAAAGCAAGAAAGGAAATAAATTTTTGATTCATTTAATTAACTCCAGATTGATCTCAATATTCGACGTGGTACGGAGGCTGTCCAACACGCGTTTCCCTTTTAACATTTTTTGTTGTTGTACCAGGCGTTGGAGTATTTCATCGTAGACCTCGTCGAGACCGTAAGAAGATCCCTGTTTATACCTCTTTAATACTTCGATTACATGGTAGCGTTGATTGTCCGCGATGGGACCAATTACCGCAGACGCTTTGCGCGATGAAAAGACCGCCTTGTCCAGAGCTTTAATCAGAAAACCTTTTTTAACCACCCGAGACTCAACGCGATAAGAAGCGAAAAGTTCTTTTCTTTCGCCGCCGGAGCGATGTTGAGACAAAACTTTTTTCACACGGTCAGCTTCCTTTTTGGTGTTGAGGACGAAATGATTTATCAGGGCCTCATCAGCAGCACGCACGAAGCTGGATTTGTATTTTTCATAAAAATCCTTAACCATGCTGTTGGTAATATGGGTTTCCTTTTGTAACACGGCCTCCAGGTAGGCGTCGCCGAAAAGTCTTCGGCGGAATTCGAACAAACGATTCTGCAGGATTTTATCCTTGTCAAAATCGTTTTCAAGAGCCGCCAGATAAAGCAGTTCGGTGTCAATCCAGTTGGATACGACATCCTCCAGGGTAATATTTTCATTGGAATAGGACCGGAGACGTTTTTCCGCCTCATTCAGAGTGAGGAAATGATCGTTTACACGCGCGACAACCGGACTGTCGGACGGCTCCTTCTTTTCACAACCGAAAAACCCAAGGATAAAAACAACGGTGAAAAGCGCCGGAATTTTCTTAATATACATACCCGCAAATTACGGCGCTGTCGCGCCAGAAAACAGCTTTCCTATAATTTCAGCGGCTTGATACGCGTTTTGCAAGGATTCCGTCTCCACACACATTTTCAGAGCCTTGTCCTTGTCGGTGATAAACCGAAAGGTAAAACGCTGACGCTGGAGTTCCCGGGAAAGAGTTGCTGCCAGATCGGCAAAGGAAGAAAAAGGTTTAACGCTATTAAAAACAATCATTAAACAATCTTTTTTAAAGTGCAGGGAAGAAACGGAAGAATTGCTTAATAAAATACGAAAATATGCGGCTTTCAGTAAATTTTCAGCCGATCGTGGAAATGGACCGAAACGATCGCGGATTTCTGCCCGCACATCACGTAGCTTTTCGAGATCTTCAATCTCGGACAAACGTTGGTAGAAAAATAGACGGTCCTGGACAAGGGGAATGTACGTGTTTTCGAAAAGCGCCATATCGTTAATGATAACTTTTACCGGTTCATGAGCGGAAACAGTCTTGCCGGTTGCTTCATTCACGGCTTCATGCAGGAGTTTGCAATACATTTCAAAACCGACGGCGCCGATATGACCACTCTGTTTGTAACCGAAGAGATTACCGGCTCCGCGGATCTCCAGATCTTTCATGGCGATGTCGTATCCGGAACTGAGAGAAGTATACTGTTCGATAGCCTTCAGTCTTCGGTAGGCGTCTTCTCCCAGTTTTTTTCCCGGGGGTAAAAGCAGATAACAAAAAGCCTGGCGATATCCCCGACCCACACGGCCCCGGATTTGATACAGTTGAGCCAAACCAAACTGTTGTGCATTGTTGATAATGATGGTATTTGCGTTGGGAACATCCAAACCGGATTCGATAATTGTCGTGCATAGCAGGATATCCAGCTTACCGTTGAAGAACGAAAGCACAATCCGCTCCAGATCACGACTGTTCATTTTTCCGTGGGCAAATGCGACGGAATGGTCGGGAAAAAAGGCTGTCATTTTTTCAAAGAAGAAGGGAAGGGCGTTAATATCGTTATGAAGAAAATACGCCTGTCCTCCCCGGGAAAGTTCATTCTGGAGAACCTGTCTGATCAGTGACCAGTCAAAGAACTTAACGAAGGTCTGGATCGGTTTTCGTGTCTTGGGAGGCGTATCGATTCTGCTGATATCGCGGATGCCCAGCAGGGACTGTTGTAAGGTTCGAGGTATCGGTGTTGCCGTTAAGGTAATGACATCAACTTTTAATTTCAGTTGTTTGAGCCGCTCTTTATGGCGTACGCCAAAGCGATGTTCTTCATCGATGATTAACAATCCAAGACCCGGGAAACGAACATCATCAGATAACAGTCGGTGTGTGCCGATCACCAGATCAACCTGACCGCACATCATCGCGTCCAAAATTTTCTTCTGCTCGGTTTTGGTTTTAAAACGTGACAAGAGTTCCACCCGGACCCCAAGGGGCGTCAGACGAGAAGACGCCGAAATAAAGTGTTGGTCGGCCAGGATTGTAGTGGGTGTAAGGAAAAGAACCTTCTTGCCGCTGGCCACCGCTTTTATAATCGCCCGGAAGGCGACTTCGGTTTTCCCGAAGCCGACATCACCACAGATAAGTCGTTCCATTGGCCGATCCCGCTCCATGTCCCGGATGACCGCGTCGATGGATTGTGTTTGATCCGGGGTTTCTTCGTAGGGAAAGGAATCCACCAGGGCCTCATAGAGTTCGTCGTTCGGATCGTATCGAAAACCGCGCTCCCGTTTGCGAAGGGAGTAAAGATTTATCAATTCGCCAACGATTTCGCGCGCGGATTCCTTAACACGCCGTTTCTGGCGTTCCCATTTTGTCGAACCCAGGGAAGAAAGTTTGGGGGTGCCTTCACCGGTTGAAATCAATTTGTGGACTTTGGAAAATTTTTCCACCGGGACATAAATAACACCACCGTCGGCATATTCTATTTTAATACATTCCTGTTTATTGCCTTTCGGGTGGAGTATTTCGAGGCCTTTGTAAACACCAATTCCGAAATCCTGGTGCACGAGGTAGTCACCCCAATTAAGGCTGTCGATGGTTGATAAAGACCGTTGCGGCTGGTGAGCAAAGGATTCCAACGTCCAGCGATGTCTCATAACCGCTGCTTGTTTCAGAAACTCCGAAGAAGAAAGGCAGCAAAGGCGTAAGGAAGCGGAATAAAACCCGTGTTCCAGTAAGCCGCGGACAAAGATTGTTTCCGGAGGAACAAGAGATTTTAAGCGCTTGAGGGAAGCGGAATGGTCGAAAAAGAGAAAGATGCTGTCACCGCAGTGTCTCATGGCTGCGGAAAGAGCCCGATCGCGCTGATCGCGGGAGAGACCGGAAAAATTCCAGTTGTGGCAATCAACCTCCCGGGGAGAAGAAAAATCGGATTTTGTGGCTACAGCGAAGCGGTCATCGGATTCTTCCACGTAGAAAAACGACGTTCCTTCCGGTAAAAGCTTCTCAAATGCGACAATCTTTTTGTTGTCTTCTTTGATGTTTGGCGGAGGCAATAATTGTATGCGCCGTATTTCACGAATCATCCTTTGGGACATAGGGTTAAAAATCCGCAAAGAATCGATTCGATTGCCGAACAACTCGATACGGACGGGAGATTGGTCGTGAAGAAGAAAAACATCAATAATTCCGCCGCGAACGGAAAAGGATTTCGGGGTGGTTGTTTTATCGGTTTGTTCATAACCCCAGTCGGTGAGCAGATGCAGAAGCCGTGATCTTTCGATTTCTTTCCCGACACTGAGAGTAAGTTCTTTCTTGGTGAGACGGGACGTGTCGGTGACATGCGTGGAGAGGCCCCGGGCGGTTGTTGCAATCAGACCCGGGGATCGATTTGTGATCCGGCTGATAACCTCGGACCGGTAGCGTTCGTTTTCCAGGTTAAAACCCGGCACGTCCGCCGTGGAAACACGGGTTTCCGGGAAATACAAGGCCCGGTCGGAGAGATTGTAGCTGAAACGATAAAAGGTTTCTGCAAGGAGGGGATTGCGGAATAGAACAACGCCGAAATCACGCGTTTTTAAGGATAACAGCAAAAGAGAAAGAAAAGGCAGGGTGAGACCGGAAAGGCAAAAACGGTCGGGACTCAGAGCGAGGTTGTTTTCCGTTCTTTCGGAGAACAACGAAAGGAATGTGGAAAATTCTATTGGGGGTGTTTCACGTGAAACAGTCATGGCATACCGAAGAGGAGTTTATTGCCGGGAGATATCCATTTTATCGTCGTTAACGGTTGGAAAGCAGGATCGAGAGAACGGAAATGTCGGCGGGTGAAACGCCGGATATTCGCATGGCCTGGCCAAGCGTTTCCGGCCGAACGGACTGAAGTTTTTCGCGCGCTTCAATGGAAAGACCGGAAAGAGTGGTGTAGTCGATTTGATCGGGAAGACGATAGGTTTCCTGTTGTTTCATTTTTTCCACCTGATCACGCTGGCGTTTAATATAACCGGCATATTTGATTTGCGTTTCCGCTTCCAGCAGGATTTCATCGGCGATAAAAGGTTCAAAACCGTTGGTTAGAATTTCCTTTGTGGATTCATCCACAAAGAAGTGAATCGAAACCGAGGGTCGTTTCAGCAGCTCTTTGGCAAGTTGTTTTTGACGAATGACACGTTCATTGTGTTGGGAAAGAAGGGGATTGATTTCTTGGGGGCTGAGCGAGCGGTCCAGGGAGGCTATCACCTTTTCGGTGGCGGACAATTTTTTTTGCAACCGGTCGTAAAGCCGATCATCAACGAGGTCGTGTTTTCGGGCTTTCTCAAGAAGGCGGGCATCGGCGTTGGAAAAGCGCAACAGGAGGCGGTACTCGGCCCGGGAAGTAAACATCCGGTATGGCTCAAGGGTGTCTTTGGTGATGAGATCATCGATTAACACTCCGATATAAGCCTCATCACGGCCGATTGTAAGCGTTTCCTGGTTGAGGATTATTTTGGACGCATTAACGCCGGCCACCAAACCCTGAACCGCGGCTTCTTCATATCCCGAGGTACCGTTGATTTGGCCGGCAAAAAAGAGACCGGCGACGGATTTGGATTCCAAAGTGGCGCGGTGTTGAGCGGGGGGAATGAAATCGTATTCGATGGCGTATCCGGGACGGAAAAAGGCAACGCGTTCCAGTCCCGGAATTTTTCGCAAGGCCTGTAGTTGAACTTTTTCCGGTAAACTGGTTGAAAAACCGTTGGTATAGATTTGATCGGAGTTGGTCCATTCCGGTTCCAGGAATAAAAGATGTGATTTATGGTGGCTAAAACGAAAGATTTTATCTTCAATGGAAGGACAATAGCGGGGTCCCACACCGGAAATATCGCCGGAAAACAGGGGTGAAAACCGGAGATTGGAACGAATGATCTCATGGCATTCCGGGGTGGTTTTTACGGAATGACAGGGAAGGTTCGGCGGGGAAAACCACTTGGTTCTGTATGAGAACGGTATCGGCGTTTCGTCACCCGTGACAACGCGCGTCCGGGACCAGTCGATGGTTTGTTTTATTAATCGCGGCGGGGTGCCGGTTTTGAGTCTGCCCGTTCGGTACCCGCGCGCCCTTAACGCCTCTGTGATTCCTTCCGCCCGCACTTCGCCCATGCGTCCGGCGCAAACTTTTCGGTTGCCGATGTGGATTAGTCCGTTAAGGAAGGTCCCACAGGTAAGAACCACCGCCCGACAAGACAAAACGCTGCCGTCCCGGAGAACAACGCCGCGGATGCGGTAGTGATCATCAACGATATCCACAACTTCTTCCTGGATTGTGGATAAGTTCGGTTGGTCGGCCACGGTTTTTTGTAAAAGTGTTTCATATTGCCGTTTGTCAATCTGGGCCCGGGGAGACCAGACAGAGCGACCTTTGGACCGGTTAAGCATTTTAAACTGAATACCGGTTTGGTCGGCTATCCGGGGCATTGTCCCGCCAAGCACATCCAGTTCGCGTACCATCTGACCTTTGGCCAAGCCGCCGATGGCCGGGTTACAGGACATGCGGGCTATGGTGTTAATGTCCATCGTGATTAACCCGACGCGAACTCCAAGTTTGGCGGCGATTAATGCCGCTTCAACGCCGGCATGGCCACCCCCGGCGACGATTAAATCGAAATCTTTCGCGATTGGTTTCACGTGAAACTTACTTTCCTACGCAAAAAGAGTTGAAAATCAAATTAAGAATATCATCCGGCGTGGTTTTACCCAACACGGTGTCAATCGCCGTCAGCGCTTCCCGCAGTTCAAGCGCCACCAGTTCATAAGCCGCAGGTTGCTGATCAAGCAGGCAAAGTGCTCTCTCAAGGCCCCGTTTACAATTTACGGCGGCCGCGTGTTGACGGGCCGTGGTTATGGCCACGGTGGAAGATAAAGCGTCGGATATACCCAAAGTTGTTTTAATTGCCGATTTCAATGTTTCAATACCTGTATTGGTCTTGGCCGATATGAATAGATGGTCGGGGTATTTACGCTGAAGTTGTCGGCGCTGTTCCGCGGAAAGAAGGTCTGATTTATTAAAAACGCGGATTACGGCCGCACGGTTTTTGTCCGGCAAATCGATTCCTACCGCGCCGGGCGTGTCTTTCAGAAGAATAAGAAGGTCGGCATCATAAATATACCGGTGGGTTCGTTTTATCCCCTCGTGTTCGATCTCACTTTTGGCTTTACGGAGACCGGCTGTGTCTACCAATTTAATGGGAACGCCGTCGATAAACAGGGAAACGTCAATTGGGTCTCGAGTTGTGCCGGGATGACGACTGGTTATGGCCCGGTCTTTTTCGGACAACGCATTTAATAAGGTTGATTTCCCAACATTGGTTTTACCGACAATTACGACCAGAGCCCCGTCGGTTAACAAGTGTCCCTGACGATATGAACCGATTAATTCATCGATTTCTTTTAATAATGGGTTCAGGAGCAAAAAGAGATCGGAGCGCAGATTCGGCAACAAGTCTTCTTCCGATATGTCGAGTTCAAATTCAACAAAGGAAAGCGCTTTTACGATGCCGGTTTTAATGGTCTGGAATTTTTTGGAAAGGGAGCCTTTCAACAACCGGAAATTGAACGCGGCGCTTGCTTCCGATTGGGCGTGAATAAAGCTTGATACGGACTCGGCCTGGATTAAATCCATTTTCCCATTCAGGAAAGCGCGGCGCGTGAATTCGCCGGGGTCGGCGATGCGCGCCCCGTGGGCGCAACAGGCGGAAACAATCTTCTGTACGACAACCGGGTTACCGTGACAGGATATTTCCACAATATCTTCTCCGGTGTAAGAATGAGGCGCTTTGAAAAAAGTTACCATTGCTTCTTCGAAAGGAGTTCCTTTTTGATCATAAAGGGTGACCAGAGTGGCCCGGCGGGGTTCAGGAAACGAGAATGTAGCCCCGGGTTTTTGCAATAAAAGAGATGTGATTTGTTCGGAGGAGGGGCCGCTTAAACGTACAATCGCCAGCCCCCCAACCCCGAAGGGGGTAGCCGGGGCCACGATAGTATCGCCGGGGGTCATTTTTTTCGATGCGGTTTTTTATTAACCGGTTCGGTTATTATTGGATGCGAAGAAAGTAATTTTTGCTGGAGGATTGTCAGAATATTGAAGAGCGTGTAATAAAGATTCAAACCGGACGGAAGACGGTAGAAAATAAACAGGAAAACAAAATTCATAACATACATCATGGATTTCTGTTGACCGGGGGCCTGGGTCGGCATCATTTTTTGTTGCAACAGCATGGTAATCAGCATTAACAGGGGCAAAATATTAATCGGGAACCCGCCGATCTCAATCAGGGTATCCGGCGCGGAGAGGTCTTTAATCCAAAAGATAAATGGCGCGCCACGCAGTTCTATTGTTGAGCGAAACACCTGGAAGAGAGCAAGCAACAGCGGCATTTGAAGCAGCATGGGTAAACATCCCCCCAGCGGATTCACACCGTACTCCTTGTACAGGTCCATGGTGGCCTTGTTCAATTTCTGCGGGTCATTTTTGTATTTTTCCTTTAGTGCCGCCACCTTTGGCTGAATAGCCTGCATTTTTTGGGTTGAAAGGTAACTCTTTTTTGTCAGGGGATAGACGACCAGTTTAACCATAATTGAGAAGAGGACCAGGATAACGCCGTAGTTCGGGATTGTTTTGTGAAGGTAAACAAGAAGGGCAAGCACCATTCGACTGATAGGGCGAATCAGCGACCAGCCGAAAGACATGGTTTTTTCCAGCTCTACCCCGAGCGCTTTAACGCGGCGAAATTCGAGCGGCCCCAGGTATAGTGTAACCAACTGTGTTTTATCGGACTTTTGGTTGAGAGCCACGTTGTAAAGAGGTACACCATTAACCATTGTGCCGCTTATCTCCGCTCCGACAGCCGCCTCTTTGGGGATCAACGCGGATATGAAATACTTGGTCCGGACAGCCACCCAGTCGGTCTCACCGGGCATTTTCCTGAGCGTTGATTTCTCTTTTTTAATTTTCGTGTTGTCATCAACTTCACCGCCCTGGTAAACATAACCTTTAAAATAATAAAGATCATCTTTCAGGTTTTTTTCCGTCGGGGGCAACCCGCCATTCCATGATAAACGGTAGCTCTTCTGAGAAAGTTCGTTGCTGACAGCCGAAAGGTTAATCTCCATGTCGACCCGGTAGGAACCGGGATAAAAGATGAGAGTCTTGGTAATTGTTTGTCCGAAAAGAACAGTGGAAAACCGAAGTGTTTGCGCTTTTTCAGAAGCGTCAATATTGGTTTCCGATCCCAGAAATTGCCAGGAATTGTTCAAAACAAAAGGGTCACCATCCAAAGAAGTAACATCAATTAACAAGTTGTTTTTATTATAATTACTGATAAGTTCAACAGGAAGAGTGTCCTGCATGGCGTATTTTTTTAACGAGAAAGAGAGAAAAGACCCACCGTTGCGCGAGCTGATGACCGCCGTAATGAGGTCGTTTTGAACATTAATAATTGTTTCCCGGGCGTCGGTAATGTCGGTTACAGCTAAAGGCGTCGGGGTTACCGACGATTCAGCGGTTGCTGGTTTTTCCCCCGCTTCCGGAGGGGTGACGGGTGTGCGCGTCTCTCCTTCCGTTCGATCTTTTATTTCTTTATGGGGGGTGTTTTTTTCCGGTGGCGGTGCGAACTGTTCCAGATAAAAAGGTGTTAATATTAACACCAGGGCGATTAACAAAAAGGCAATGAGGGTGTTTCGATCCATTACTTTACCGGGTCGTAACCACCGCTATGAAAAGGATGGCATTTGGATATCCGAACAACAATCAACAAAAGAGCCTTATTCAAGGATTTTGATTTCAGCGCGTCAATCGCATAATTTGAACAGGTTGGATGAAATCGACACTGGTTACCAAGAAAAGGTGAAAGGGTATACTTATAAAAATAGATTATCGCCACCGCGGCAAAGCGCAGTGTTTTGTCTATGAGAGATATGCATTTATAAACAGGCTGAAGCACTAAGCGGACAGAACTTTGCGTCCCCTCTTCCTGCGGCGGCGCAACACCTGTTTCCCGCCGACCGAAGACATACGCGCTCTAAAACCGTGCTTGTTTTTCCGTTTTCTATTGCTGGGTTGATAGGTACGTTTCATTTTCTTTCCTTTTTAAGCCCGGAAAAATACATTTTTATTTCAATACGAACAAAGAAAATAGAAGGAGAAATTTTGTGGAAAGCTTCCGGAGAAAAGAAACAGCGAAGTTTGTAAAAACCCCTTTGAACCGTATGAAAATAAAGGTCTAAATTATCGGAAGAATGAATGTGGACAACTTGTGGATAACTTAAATATGAATCACGAAACTCTCTGGTCCAGGACAAAGCAACAATTAAAACAATCCCTTCCGGATCATGCGTACAATACCTGGTTTGATCCCATTTCATCAATCGCCTTGAATGAAGATGAGCTGGTCCTCGAAGTACCAAATCAATTCTTTTTTGAATGGATTAACAGTCATTATAAGGCGACGATTGAGAGCACAATTAAAACGGAATTTGCACTGAATCTGGCTGTAAAATACACGGTTTCTCCCGGTAAAACACAACCGCAGACCAGTTGGGACAAGACAACCGATCAGGCACAGGCGCCCGTACGCAGGGAGCAACCGGATCTAAATAAAAAATACACATTTTCTTCTTTTATCGAAGGAGCTAATAACCAATTCGCCAAGGCCGCGGCTTTAACGGTTGCCGAATCACCGGGGCAGCACGCCTTTAATCCGCTGGTTATTTATGGCGGCGTCGGTTTGGGGAAAACACACCTGTTGCACGCGATTGGTAACCATATTTTTACTTCAAAACCAAGGGTAAAGGTTATTAGTTCTTCCAGTGAAAAATTTACGCAGGAATTTATTTCCAGTATCCAAAAAAACCGTACCGTGGAATTTGCAAAACAGTATCGAAGGGCTGATATTCTGTTGATTGATGACATCCAGTTTTTCCAGGGAAAAGAACAAACCCAGGAACAGTTTTTCCACACTTTTAATGAGTTGTACCAGGGTGGAAAACAAATCGTCCTTACGGCGGACAAGTACCCGGGAGAAATGAGCGGTTTGAAAGACCGTCTTTTATCCCGGTTTCAATCGGGCTTAGCGGTTGATATTCAACCCCCGGATTTCGAAACCAGGATTGCAATATTAATGGAAAAGAGCGAAGAAAACGGATTGGACCTCCCGTATGAAATAATCGAATTCATAGCCGCGCACATTAAGAAAAGCGTTCGCGACCTGGAAAGTACGATAATTCGGTTATTGGCCCACTCCTCGCTCACAAACCGCGAAATCGATTTGCAACTGGTAAAAGAGGTCGTGAAAGAACGAATAGGCAACTATATAATTACCGATTTAACGGTCGAGGATATTGTGCAACGTGTGGCCGAGGTGACCCATATTTCGGAAAAGGAAATCGTCGGCCCCAGCCGTAAAAAACAAATTGTCGAAGCACGCCAGTTGGCCGTCTACCTTTGCCGTGAAATATTGAATGCCTCTCTGGTAAGTATCGGGATTTACTTCGGCGGTCGCGATCACACCACAATTTTACACGCCTGCCGCACCATTGAAAACCGCTTGAAAACCGATCAAAGAGTGGAAAATCTTATCGCTTCGATCAGACAGGAACTCACCTTGGCGTTGGTTTAAGATAAGATTTTCTTATACTCTAATACACAACCGATATGAAACAAACTGTACAAACTATAGCCCCTTCGATAATACTATACGCTATTTGAGGTAGCTGATATTTACACGGTCACTTCATTGATGATTTTACATCCCGGGGAATAAATCCCGGCACTCCCGCCTGTGATATCCTGGTGAAGGCAGAAAAAACTCTTGTCGTTTGTTGTTTCCTTGTTCACACCACCGTAATCATACAACAATAATGGCAATACGTACGCCGGTAATGATATTCCCGCCTTTTAACGGATAGAATGCTTGCCATCTTGAATAAATCAATTTTACATTCTTCACAGCAAACGTTTGCGATAAGTTTAAACAGGCGTTTGATTGAATGTTTTAGGTTTGTTTTATCTGTACATCAAATGGTACGGATAACTTGTAATAAGGAGGTATGTTATGAGTCGCGTGTTGGTGGACGTTGGAGGGTGTTTAGGGACAGGCGCAGTGGCGCGGTCCGGAATGATTATGGTTTGTATGTGGGGAACTTTGCCGACTTCTTCGGGGTAACCGGCAATCACTGAAAAGATGCTGTTACTGAACACACCCCGGAAACCTTTTTTATCGCCCCTTGTTTTATTGGGTTTCCTCCTCCTCACCGCCTGCCCGGAAGGACCGGAACCCCCGCAGCGGGACACCACCATTCTCTTAAGCGTGGTAAACACGGGCGTCACCACCGTGAGCCTGAACGTGAGCGTGGAGGATACGACCGATACCTGGACATTTGGCTTAGCCCGTAATGATTCCATTATACTTTCAGCGGAGGTTACCGGCGCGGACACGGTGGTGCGGGACGGGGGGCTTGCCCCGGCCACTGCCTATCGCTACCGGGCCTACTGGCTGAAGAACGGTGAAGCTGTCGATTCCAGCGCGGAAGTCCTTGCCACGACCCTGGATACGACTTCCCACCGCTTCTCCTGGACAATTGATACTCTTGGAGACTATGGCAGTTACCTGAACGATGTGGCCATAATTGATGAGAATAATATCTGGGTGGTGGGGTATATCAAAACCGATAGTGCCACTTACAACGCCGCCCGGTGGGATGGGAGAGAGTGGGAATTAAAGAAGGTTATGCCACAAAATGGTTATGTAACCCCGGTAGAAAGTATATACGCCTTTCAAAAAAATAATATTTGGTTCGGGAGAGGCGGATTGCCTATCCATTGGGATGGAGATGAATTTTATCAATATACACCGGCCAAAGGAGAACACCCGGGACAACCAAGTATTGATGCAATCTGGGGCACCTCATCTTCCGATATTTATTTTGTAGGTAACTCAGGTTCCATCGTCCACTACGACGGGAGCGGATTTGAGCGGATGGAGAGTGGGACGGATGTGGATTTGAAGGATGTGTGGGGTGTGGTGGATGAGGAGACCGGAGCAGTGCATATATGGGCTTGCGGTGCCGACAATAATCCGGACTATTCGGTAATCCTGGCTTTAATAAATGGAAAATGGCAAACGATTTATGAACGGTTCTCTTCCGGTAATGGGAACACGATTGATGATGAACCCTATTTTTCTCCCAAAGCCACTACCATTTGGACCGCCGGGGAATCCGGTTCTTTATGGGTTGGCGGCGGCTGGGGGGTTTATACTCTCAATGATAAATACCGTCCCACCGATTACACTTATATCGATATAGAAAATGAAGTCGGATATTTTTCGTTTCCCTGGAAACTGCGCGGTAACCATGAAAACGATATCTTTATTGTTGGTGAATACGGATCGTTGTTTCATTTTAATGGCATTAGTTGGAAAAGGTACTCTGAGCTTCAAAATAATGATCACAGATTTAAAAGTATTGATGTAACTCCTAAATTTATTGTCGTAGCCGGATCTGATAACTCGGAATTTCTCCGTAAAGCAATCGTATTAAAAGGAAATAGATAAAGAGAGAATTATGCTATAAAGACTTGAAGCATAATGGAGAGGGTCCCAATTCATCGGGAAAATCTTCTTTAAGACTCTTAAACAACTATTAAAAATCAAGACTTTCGTTGGTACAAGTAAGAATGCAGTCCTCATTCAGATTTGGACAGCAGAGATAATGAGGTAAAAATATAATGATCGGAAGAAAATATGTATTAATAATTTTGCTTTTGTTTCAAGGCACAAGCACAATAAGAACAGCACAGAAAGATAATATTAAGTCACAAACAGCACCATTCGTGCAATTCAGAAAAATAACTGAACAGGTTGAATTTCCACCTCCTTACGTAGTTTTAGACTCGTTACTGTTTGAGTTTTATTACCGTTTATATTTAAACCAAGCTGATACTACTCATAAAGACGGTAGTAAATTCTTGGATGGAAGTGATATTCCTGATAATCTTTTGCTATCTTTTGCAAAAACGCTTGTATGGAAAGATTTTTACCCGCGAGATATTTATTATCGTTATTTATCGATTGGAAACACACCTAAAAGGGAACAGTTCAAACGTTTTGATGAGGCAACAAGGGCTGGGAAACTTTTCGATGAAACTTTCCTTCCTCCTATGCCCGGTTTTGTATTAGGGAAGATTATTGACAAACATATTAGAAATCGCCTACCATGGATTTGGTATTTTATTATTAAAAACCGATATATATTGATTGTCAAACCGATCACTAAAGAAAATCGTTGGATTGACCCGGAATACAAAATCATGAAAGCTGATTATTATAACTGTAAAGTGATACAGGATATAAAGGGTAACTATGATGGCCCATCAATGCCATTATTAGGAGTTAATTATATGAGGGGAAATATTACTGAGATGGAGATTGGTAAAAAATATTTAGTCTTGATTCCATTTGAGTCCACAACAGGTAATTATGGACCTGTTTATGTTGTCAGGGGGCTCGCGACAGATGGTATAGGAATTTTCCCTGTTTTCAATGGAAAGATATTTGATCCAGAGTTGATACTTAACAATGAAGTAGAAATTCCCATTCAGGAATTTAAACAGACTATCAGAACCTTTATTCACAATACGGCAGGAGTACCTGATGAAAAAGAGTGAAATTGTCATAATGATAACTATTTTATTATCTGGTTTTGTTCTTTGCCATGATGAGTTTTATCAGTTACAGTCCGGCGCCCGGAAGGGGGTCTATTTCTACCAGGAAGATCCCACCTTAACTCACCAGTCATTTAATAACATTCCATCCCGTGATGATGACGGGAGAAAATTATGGATCCTGTCTGGTTGTATTCAGGATTGAACCGGCGACGTAGTAATCAAAAAAGACCAAAATCAGGGCCGCTGAAAAAACCGTTATTTTTTTTATTAATGACGGAAAAACCTTGACATGTGAGCGGAAATAATCGTACACTTTTTCAGTCATTATTCAGAATGATTATATATGATGTGTAAACAAACAAGGAGAAAAAAATGCAAAAAGGTAGTGTAAATAAAGTTGTATTGGTAGGTCACCTTGGATCCGATCCGGAGAGTCGTTACACAACAGCAGGGAGCGCGGTTTCCACGTTTAATCTTGCCACGAACGAATCCTGGCGGAATTCGGATGGTCAAGTGGAAGACAAAACCGAATGGCACCGTTGTGTCCTCTTTGGAAAAATGGCGGAAACGGCCAATGAATATCTGAAAAAAGGTCAATTGATCTATTTGGAAGGTCGTCTGAGCACCCGATCCTGGGAAGATAAGAACGGGGTAAAACGGTATACAACAGAGGTGGTTGGCGAGCGCTTTACCATGTTGGGCGGACGCCGCGGCACGGGAGAAGATGCTGCGCCTGTTGCCGAGGTAAAAGACGCCGGCGACGAAGATTTACCGTTTTAATAAAAACGGAAAATCTGTTAAAAACGGAAAGGGGCTTACCGGCCCCTTTTCTTTTTTTTAAAACACAGGACTGAACATTCACCCCAAAAGAAATCATTTTCCCTCCGCTCAACCTGGTTTTTGTCCGCGCAGACAAACCGGGATTTGAAAAGGAAAGAAACCTTTTATTTGGTTCCCGGGTTTTACAAAAATTCGAAACCGGTTACCTTTTTAGCAGTATATATTCCGTTAAATGTAAATTATCCGCCGCTGTTTGCAAGGAAGGTAATTAACAACGTGGAAAAGGCCCGGAAAAATACGCTGGAACAGTATAAACCCCGCCCGAAATGTGTGCGGTATTTGCTTGGTTATCTGGCCCTTCTTCTTGGAACACTTCTTTTCAGGGTAAGAATAAAGGGACGTGAAAACATTCCCGGGCAAGGCCCTTTTATTGTGGCGGCAAATCATTTTAACCGTCTTGATCCGGCGTTGATTGTGTATGCCCTGCGGCGGCCGGTCAATTTCCTGATGGCCAGCGACCAGACAGTCGAGCATTATCTGATGTGGGCCCCCTGGCTGTACGGTTTTATCCCCACCAATCGCACCCGCCTTGCCCCGTCGACGATCAAACAGGCGATTAAAGTCCTGCGAAAAAAAGAAATATTGGGGATATTTCCTGAGGGAGTTTCCACGGACAACGTTTTACGTCCAGCGAAAAACGGGGTGGTGTACCTTTCCACCGTTACCCGGGCGCCCATTTTACCGGTAAGCGTAATCGGCCTGGAAAATGTGTTGGCAAAATGGACTCGCGGTGTTCGTCCTGTCGTGACGATTTGCTTCGGAAAACCGTTTGGTCCCTACGCGCTCCCGAAAGATCGCCAACGAAAAGAAGCGGCTCTGAGACAAATCGGAATTACGGTCATGTGCAGGATTGCAGCCTTAATGCCGGAAAAATACCACGGTGTATTTTCCGGTCACCCGAAGATCAAAGATTATCGTTCTGAAAACCGCTTACGGAACGTTTCTTCGTAATCCGGTATAATCCAACCAGGACCAAAACCCCGCCCAACAAAACATTCGTAGCAATCGGTTCCCGCAATAAAAACCAGGCTAAAGCGGAAGCGATGATCGGCTCGCCAAGGGGAACGGAAGCCACGATTGTCGGGCGAATGTATTTTACAGCGTAATTAAAACTTGTGTGACCCACCACGGTAGGAATCAAACCGAGGAGAAAGAGCCAGGTAAAATCCCGGTAAGAAAAGACGAAAAGCGGGTAGGAAAAGGCAATGGCGATTAAAAGAAGCGTAATTCCGGCGATGGTGTAAACCAGTCGGGAGTAAACAATGGTTGCCGTTTTTTGCCGAATCTGTTCGGCCACCAGGAGGACAACCGCCATCCACAGGGAACTGAGCAAAGCCAGGAGATTTCCGAGTTGGTTGCCGTGCAGAAACCCGGTATCGGTTCCCCGGATAAGGATTGCGCCAAGAACAGCAACGATCAAACCGGAAAACACATCCCGGTTCCAGGGGCGTTTAAAACCAAAACGTTCTATCAGGGCCGTAAAAACGGGCGCCATGGTGGCCAGGACAGTGGCATTGGCGACAGAGGTCAATTTTAACGCCCCGAAAAAAAAGGCGAAGTGAAGGCCCAGAAATACCCCGGCTAAGACAGTCTTTCGGGCATTTGACCGGGAAATGGAACCCTGCGGTTTAACGCTGCTGAATCCCCACAACAGGCAACTGGCGGTGGTCATTCGCCAGAAGGCGATTACCACCGCGGGAACGGCCGGTAAATACCGCGCAAAAATAGAGGAAGAACTGACAGACACCAGCGCGACAACCAGCAGAATAACCATTCGCAGCGACACGGGAGTGAATTTACAGGATTTTATTGATTTATGGGCAAATGTCGGAAATATGGGGAATCCCGATTATTGTTTTTAACCTGATTAACTCACTTCTAATGGTAAAATCAGGTTAATAAGGAAATGTCAGGCGGAATCGTTGCAGCGCATGAAGGCACACAAAAATGACAACAAGCGAAGCAGCTCTTTTGTCCGGAACAGAAACCCCCGGTCTGTGGAAATTTCCCGGTGTTTATACAAATACGATATCAACAGGCGGCTGTTTTTCAGAGCGGCGGCCAGCTTAATGGATTCCGTAAACGGCGACATGGAATCATTGGCCCCATGCATGACGAAAACCTTCATGTCAATCCGGTGACACCACGATTTCGGAGAAAGACGTTCCAGGTCCGGT
>JALUTR010000306.1 GCA_027021785.1 Fidelibacterota bacterium
CCAGACGGGCGAAATCATCGCTCGCGCGAAAGCGAGTACAACCGAGGAACCGGATGCGGGAAAACTGCACGTCCGGGTCTGTGCAGGGGGCGCCGGGTAACCGGCGTTCCTACTGCGAGATGCGGTGAGTCTACGTTGAAAGCAGTCGACATTGCTTTGACAATAATTATATTGGTATCCAATGGATATGCGTTTGCTAATGATTTTAATCCAGGTCGTATATTCGTTGATAGGGGCGCTTGCCCTGGTGAGTGGTGTGCATTCGGAAATTGGATGGCAACAAAAGATATCCCAGTATATAAAGAACCAAGAGATACAAGATATCAAGTAGGAGTTATAAAAAAGGGGCAAACTGTTAGGGCTCTAACGGGAAATGCATACGTTAAGCCGCAGAGATATATGTTGAATGAACAGATTTCTAGAGCAGAAAAAGAAAATATTATCTGGGTATTGACTTACGAAGGGGAAGGGTATTTTAAGGTGTGGAATAACGGAAAAATCCAGTCCATGGAGCTCGGGTTTAGCCCATATGGACCTGATATATTACTACCATATGAGGAGGAATGGTGGGTAAAGTTTCGATTACCTAACGGACTGATTGGCTGGGCAAAAGTTAAAGGCGGTTTTCGTGTTTTGGGTGAAAATCCACACTAAAATGCCTAACGAGCCTGTCGAAAAACCCCGTTCATAAAACAGGGCTCGTGGATTGATATCAATGATGCCCCAGTATTCATTATGAGTTTGCCTTATAGCACTCTCATCGTTTTCCAGCTGTGCATTCTGAATGCAAACAGCACATCCCTGGCCTCGTTCTATCCATATCCCCATCCATAGCGGTGAATCTTCAGCATGTTGTGTAACGCCATCATCAATTTCCATTGCCCGTCGACCTTACGTCTGCCTCGGTAGTTGAACCGTTTTATCCCGATCGCATCCGTCACGTTGCCGAATACCGGCTCCACGGCTCCCAGGCGCTGGCTGTAGATGTATCGCCCTTTTACGCTGTCAATCTTACGCTTCATGCGTTCGATAACACTCTCTTTCCGTTCCTCTGTGATATCCAGCGCTACGTTGATCTGGCGCGGTGTTTTCTGCTGCTCATTCCTCAGACAGCGCTTGCGCATCCCGCAGTTTGCGCAGTCCTGTTCGTGTGCCTGAAACTGCATGAACCAGTGATGGCCGATGCGGGCGCGTCTGGCCTTCAACCACATGGCTTTTCCTGCCGGGCAGCGGCAGGTGCCTTTGTGTCGGTCGATGCGAAATTCAGCCCGGGTGAAACGGCTCTTTTCCCTTCGCCTGTTCCTTTCCCTTGCAGCCTTGTGGTCCTTGAAGCGCGGGTCGCGTGACCGAAAGCCGGTGTCGGCGATGTAGGCGTCGATCTTTTCGTCTTCCAGATACTTCAGTGTAGCTTCGTTGTGGTAGCCTGCATCGGCAATAATTTTTGTTTTCTTCAGCCTGCGCTGTGTCTGTTTACTGCCGCTCCGGAAGGTCTTTCTGATGCCTTCGAGCACGGGCG
>JALUTR010000307.1 GCA_027021785.1 Fidelibacterota bacterium
AGAGAGAAATATTTTACCATAAACATCCTTCATTCAACATAATTTTTGCAATCCCGAATCCCGGGCCAGCAATCGGGCAAATCTTTGAGTAAAGGATTACTGCCCGCAGTATTTCCATACCGATAAATCATCTCGTAATACCCATATTCATTAAATCTCTCGTCACTTCTCTTAAGCACATCAATGATCCTCCGTCCATCGTCGAAAATAAGTTTCTTTAGTTCTTCAACTATCTGTTTACAGGCCGGGTAGTTGGCTCTGTTGTTTTTTCCCGCGGGGCACTCTCCAGGTCGAACAACTCACAATCTTCATAGTTACCATAAAAGCACAGCTTTCATTTGCCTTTTCGCACCATGCGATTACATCCTCCATCGTAATATTCGGCTTTGGCAATATTTTCCCGGGAATTTGCCCGACCATCAATGAGTGGAACCAGGCTACTGCCACTTACCCGGGAAAATATCTCAGCCCCTGCCCACTGGCAAAGCGTGGGAAGCAGGGATTGAGGTAAGTAGCGAGTAGATAATAGCGAGGGGAAAATATAGTGAACGGTGAGTTGGTCCCCCGTATCACGTGTCTTTCCCGTCTAATGTCTAAAGTCTAATGTCTATAGTCTAACATGGGGGAACAGGCGCCCCGACAGGCGCCGGGACCGATGGACATCGGGGACAATTCGCAACTGGCAACCCTGTCTGATAGTAGCGGGGAGGCAAATATTGCAACTGCCCAACCCGGCGCTTATTATTTTGATATAATAGTTCCCGAGATGTATTCCAAAATCCTTCTTTCGCACGGCAGTGGCGGGAAATTGATGCATTCCCTGATAGAGGATGTTTTCCTTAAAAAATTTCACAATGAAATTCTGGATGAGTTAAACGACTCGGCTGTTTTACAAATTCCGGCAGAAAAGCAAGTTTGTTTTACCACTGATTCCTACGTGGTAGACCCGCTCTTTTTCCCCGGGGGGGATATAGGTAAACTGGCCATTTGCGGGACGGTGAATGACCTGTCCGTGACGGGAGCACAGCCTCTCTACATTTCCTGCGGGTTGATTGTTGAAGAGGGGCTGGAGATTGAAATACTGGAAAAAATTGCCGAATCCATGTCTCTGGTGAGCAAGGAAGCAGGGGTAAAAATTGTTACCGGGGACCTTAAAGTGGTGGAAAAGAACAATGTGGACAAATTGTTTGTGAATACTTCCGGCATAGGAATCAGGGATAAAAAAATCTCCTATGACAGAAGGAAAATTAAGCCGGGGGATAAGATAATCATTAACGGAGGCATCGGAGAACATGGCATGGCTATTCTCTGTGAACGGGAAGGATTTGATTTTGAAACCAGGATTGTTTCTGACTGTGCCCCTCTCTCCAGCTTGATTTCCCAAGTTCTCAACGCTTCCCCCCGGGTAAAATTCATGCGGGACCCTACCCGGGGCGGTGTAGCCACTACACTGAATGAGATTGTATCAGGCATGGATTATGGCATCGTTCTCTACGAAAAAAATATCC
>JALUTR010000308.1 GCA_027021785.1 Fidelibacterota bacterium
CTCTCAATTCACATCAACCATCCCGCGGTTCGGTTTTATGGAAAGCCCTTCCAGAGCATTCACGCCCGGCAAGGGTGAATATCCGTTCCCGGTTTAACACACCGTTGAGCGCGCTATCCGGTCTCAGTGCCACGATAGTCACCGGTTCGTGGGCATGACACATTTATCAAAACGACCTGATTTGCTAACGTAATTCATAACTCCGTGGCTATGAAATGCCGGAATTTTTCCTGAACGGATTTTTCGCCTTTTACCGCGCGGTTCTTGTCCTGATCGGTATCGTATACCCGGCCGGAAAGAACAACGCAAACCGGGGAGTAAGGAATGAACGTTATCCCGGGCCGCACGGCGGAGCCACACCCGTGAAAATTTTCTATCCCAGAAAATCCATCCGGCAAACAATCATTCTGTATCCGGGAGCCTCTCCGTATGCGGAAGAACACCCGGCGATGAAAACCGTCGGCGGCGCCCTGGCGCGGGCCGGTTATCTTGTTTTCATTCCCCGGATCCCACCCCTGAAAGATTTGATTATCACCGAAGACCTGATCGGCTGGATGATCTGCTTTTACAAATGGGTCCTCCGTCGCAGGGACGTTAATCCGAAACATGTGTCTCTCGTGGGGATGAGTTTCGGCGGCGCCCTGGTGTTAAAGATGCTCATAAAACCCGAGGTCCGGAAACACCCGCCGAAGTCCGTTCTGGTATACGGCTCTTTTTACGACATCAACACTGCTTTCGAGTTTCTTTTAACGGGTAAAATGACAATAAACGGTAAAACGGTAACAATCACACCCAACGAATGGGGTGTAATTGTTCTTTTCCATAATTTTCTGGGAAAAGTTGACGTGGGCTACAACACGGACAATGTTCAACGGATTCTGGCCCTGAGGGTGAAGGACCTTTTAGAGGAAAGTATCACGGAAAGTAAAAAACTGTCGGGAAAAGAGCGGGCTCTGGCGGAAGCTTTGCTGAAATCCAAACCGACTCCCGAGGTACGCAGAATAACCACGCTGATCCGCGAACAATGCAAACCGGACCTGGAACGTCTTTCTCCGAAATCGTGGTGTCACCGGATTGACATGAAGGTTTTCGTCATGCATGGGGCCAATGATTCCATGTCGCCGTTTACGGAATCCATTAAGCTGGCCGCCTCCCTGAAAAACAGCCGCCTGTTGATTTCGTATTTGTATAAACACCGGGAAATTTCCACAGACCGGGGGTTTCTGGTCCGGACAAAAGAGCTGCTTCGCTTGTTGTCATTTTTGTGTGCCTTCATGCGCTGCAACGATTCCGCCTGATATTTCCTTATTAACCTGATTTTACCATTAGAAGTAAGTTAATCAGGTTAAAAACAATAATCGGGATTCCCCATATTTCCGACATTCGCCCATAAATCAATAAAATCCTGTAAATTCACTCCCATGTCGCTGCGAATGGTTATTCTGCTGGTTGTCGCGCTGGTATCTGTCAGTTCCTCCTCTATTTTTGCGCGGTATTTACCGGCCG
>JALUTR010000309.1 GCA_027021785.1 Fidelibacterota bacterium
ACGCACCCTGATTCAATATCAAGAAGGTGAGGATAAAGATTATATTGTTCGCTATATCGGGGATGCCGTCGAGATTCAGATCAATCCCTTGGGTAGGATTCCCGAAAATGACGTGCTGCTGGTCAGTTACCGGTTCAGGACCCTCCCCACCATGCGGTACACTACCGATAACTACCTTTTTAGCGCCAGCCTGAAATTAGGGCCGTTCAACCTCTATCACAACGAGACCATGCATGATATTCAAATCTTGTACGGCGATCCTTTCAGCACCGCCCCGCTGACCGATATTTACATCCGCGCCACAGGTATCCGCACCGGATTTCGTTCGCGGCTGTACCGACTTTCCATTATGGTGGAAAGAAAGTTGCAGGAGTCCTCCAGGCTGACCTATACATACCAGATGGTGCGGGGCTCCCTGATTTTTGTCCCTGCTTTCAAATTTTCCCTATCGGCCAACGCCGAATATTACGATTTCGATTATTTCCGTGACGGCGTTAAAACACTGTATACCAATATCAAGACCGGACTGCGCTGGAGGCCGACGTATGATCTGACCATGCAACTGTTCTGGAATATAAAAAAGAGAAGAAGGGATGAAAAGTTGGACGAAACCATTTATGAATATGGTGGATTTATCCAGCGTACGTGGCCGGTCATGTGGATCCGGCTAACATACGAGAGACGGAAATGGTTTCTCGGTCCCCGTCTCCTGGAGGACCGGTGGCTGAGGGTGGAACTTAATAGACGACTTTAATGCATCCGGGCCGATTTTTTTAACCTATCATCCTATCATCCGACAAAGAAAACACACGGGTCAGCCGTACCTTTCACATATTGGTCTCTTACTTCATCACGTCTTCCATTTTCCGCGCCTTTTCGTCTTCTCTGGATTCGGGAGAAAGGTATTGTTCCGGGTGTTTGCCCATTTTCCTGAATTCCAGGATGGTCAGGATAACGCCCCCGATCAGCAGGGCGAAAATAATCAGGCCAACAATGAATATGGTCGACTGACCCATGTGGCACCTCCTGGATCTTTAGATTATTGAGAACTGATGAAGCGGAAATAAAGCCCCAGGATTAAATTGGAAGGGACCCATATTCCCACAAAGATCCCGTACTCGGGTTTCACAAAAAACCACAGATAATTGGCAAATAAAAAGGCCACGAGCGCCGAGGCGAGAAAGAAATAATCGGACGGTCTGAAATGTTTTAAACGGAACTCCTTCAACGTCAGTGTCACACCGCCAATAAGAAAAAACAGACTAAAAACACCGAACACAAAAATGACCCATTGATTCATGTTCCATACCTCCTCATTCTACTATTCACCGTGCCTACTAATGTACCGGAAATACATCGATAAAATCAGATTAGACGGAACCCACAGTCCCACAAAGAATCCCGCCTGTTTCATACCTGCCACAAACCACAGATAATTGGCAAGCAGGAAGGCAATAACCGCTGAAATGAGAAAAAACAAATCCGCTCGTTTAAACATG
>JALUTR010000310.1 GCA_027021785.1 Fidelibacterota bacterium
CAGTCGCTATTCGACTTCGAAGGGAATTGTTCTCGCCAACAACAACTTCTGGTATCTCTACAATGGAAGAAGATGGATAAAATTGCGTGACGGGAGCGGTGTTCCAATTTCTCGAACTCTTCCAGCGGTGATGGATTTCACCGGAAACTACTTGTACTGCGGCAGGGAATTCACAGGTCTATATCGCATACCGGTTTCAAATATTACCAGTGTCCAGGCGCCGGAAAAGAACAAATATCTTGATGAAGTGGTCGCATACCCGAATCCGTTCACCGGATATACAACCATTTCATACAAGCTTCGGGATGCAAAAGATGTCGTACTCCGGTTGTACAACAGTCTCGGTGAAACGGTCCTCATCCGTCCGCTCCTGGAAAAGACCGGTGAATTTACCTGGGAAGGAAAAAATTCCACCGGGATAGCATTAAGCTCCGGAATATACTATCTGATTGTTTCTCGCAAAGGGGTGCCTTTCAAGTTTATTCCGCTGATTATACTCAGATAAAGGGAGGAAATCATGTTACATGAGAATGTTTTTTGCGTTTACAAATGCCGGCATCGGGTTTTCCTGCTTGCCATATTGATCGCAATTCCGTTTCATCTCTGCGCCCAGGAAGAGTCACCGGGACGGATAGGACGAACGCTCGCTCCAACCGAAGCTATCCCGCCGGAATTTCAATCATCCAGGAACATGGCGATTCTCGATCGCATCCCCGGAGGCGTAGGACGCATACGTTCTGTAAATGTTGGCGATACGCTCAGACTTCTGATTTTTCCAAAATATCGCCATTGGGAATTTTATCGCTTGGGAAATTCGAACCGATTGGAATTCTATGGAAAACTGTCGCTTGATTCATCCGGTATCGATGCTGGCTTTTACCCCGGGGATATTGAATCGATTACATACAGCAACGGCAATGTACGGCTCTTTCTGGATATTCAGAAAAATACGTTTCCAAAGCAAGCAAAAATTATATCCTTTCCGCTGAATGCAACAAGTTTAGCTCATATTTCTGATTCCATTGGTTATAAGTGGACGGAAATGGGGCCCGATACATTATCAGACTTATTACCCTTCAGTAACATCGAAATGATACACCAGTTCGACGGTAGGTTGTTTCTCGCTTCGAATGACAGCATTTTACGTATGTATGACGTATCAACGGATACAAGTTTCACACGTTCTGAAATTGAATTGAATCCTTCCTTGCCGACGTTTCATCATCCTCCCCTCGAGCCTGTCAAGATTCACGAACTAAAAGGTTACAAAACACAGAACGGGGAACGATTGATCGGTATTGGTTTACCCCGCTATGGTTTATGCATCCTTACATTCGATCAGAATTGGGCGCTAACGGACACGAAGTACCAGTATTATGAATTCGACCGCACTCTATTCCCGGATACGATAATCAATCCGAACAAAGCGTGGTTCGACACGACGTATTACGTATCGGGCGATCCGATGCGAAATCACAAATGGGA
>JALUTR010000311.1 GCA_027021785.1 Fidelibacterota bacterium
CTTAACGATTACGATAGGAGTCTCATTATCCGCCTGTATTGTGTTTCTTATTATGTTTGGGCGGGGGAAGCCGCTTTTGTGGACTTTCAACATCGCTAATTGGGGGAAATATAATCGGCGGGCATCGACGTCCCGTTCCTATTCAAAAAATAAACAACCCGATATCCTCACAACGGGAAAGTTGTTGCGCCACTACCGGCTGGAATTGGGCTTGGTATCGGTTGCCTGCGGAATGGGCCTGATCTGGCTCTTGGCCGCCGAGAAAACAGCCTTGCAACTGGTCCTGGCTTTGTGGGTGATGACAGCCGCCCTGGAAATCCTGGTGCAGCGGAAGTTTTACCCTGCCCATTATATCCCGATAATTGCTCCGGGAATAATGTTTATCGCCTTGTTGCCTGATTCGGCGGTAATAATTTTGCTGAAAATTCTTTTTTCTATCGGCGTGCTTATCCTGTGGTTGCGATGGTATGTTTTTAATCCACTTACCCTGACGGAAGCTTACGGACACGTTTCCGGAAATCCATTCGGTAAAACGTTAATGTTGACGGAAAAGGTGGCTCGGTTTATTCGTGAAAACAGTGAACCGGAAGACACGATTGTTGTTTTAGGGTACGCGAGCCCGGTGTATGTTTTGGCCGAACGGAAAGCGGCCCTGGGAATTATGGAATGCACTCTGACTTTGGAACCGGATAATATGAATCGACTATATGGCCCACGATGGTGGTGGTGGGTAAAAAAAAGCATTCGCCAATCAAGAGCCAAATTCATTATTGATTTTGATGGCCGGTGCCAGGTTGATGAATTGAATCAGTCCACCGGATTATATTATAAATTGGACCGGATAATTTCTGATACTATCAGGATTTTCAAACTAATGCCGATTGGTACCCCACCCGGTGCCACGCAATATCCCAACCGGGGGTTGTTTCTCTCAAACGCGTAATCACAGGTTTAGCTCAAATACTGAAATGACAATTTCCCCCTTTTTGCGGGATTGCCAATATTACGTCGACTTCCAGTTATGTTTTGGTATATAGCCATATTATCAATAATAATTGTTTGGATCTATTTCAAACAGATGAGGGACCTTCCTATCCATCCCGATACAGCAGAATTTTTGTATCCTGGTTTGGTGAAATCATTAAATGAGGTTTTTACCGCTCATAAGTATTGCTTAAATCTCAAATGGTGGACGGGGTCGATTTTAGACCCCGTAATACGATTTATTAAGAAGATGTTAAATGGACAAAAACAAAACAAGAGCAAGAAAAAAGTAGAATTTCTTTTCCCACCGTACCCTTTTTGCGAAATTGGTTTTGATAATCCAATAATAGAAGGGGGAAATCCGGTTGTTCAGCAGAAGATGGCTGTTTACCAGTTTTATCATTTTCTCGGGAAATATGTTAAGGATCTAATTCCTGTCTATAAAGTAGTTCATGCTGTCCTCACAATTGGTATAACGTTTCTCGTCTATTTTTCAGCGAAAGGAATTATTTCCGAACCCATCGCCCTGGTGAGCTCACTAATCTTATTGATTTTTCTTTCTTTACCATTATTGGATTCTTTTCAAATTCATGCGGAGTTCTATGGTATTTTTGTATTGAGTATTGTTTGCGCCTTGTTATTTAGTACAGATATTGTTATTGATGAATACATACGGGGTTTTATCGCGGGTTTTCTGGTTATAGTCTTATTCTTTTTTGTCAAGGTTACTTTTCTTGCGGAGGCAGTTTTATTGTTGGCCTATCCGGTTTTTATTAAAACTATTGAGTTAATTGGTCCGATTATTTTTGGAGAAATTGTTAGTGCCCTGGTAATAATGTTGAGTTTCGCGGGGACACGCTATTTCACAAAACTATTCGTCATTATGAGTCCTTCTACCTTGTTGCACTATAAAAAAAATATAGCGAGTATGCAGGTCAGGGAAGATAAAGATCATGATTATCCTGAAGAAAAATCCGATGATGATCATAGTCGAAGTTTTGTGAGGTGGTTATATACTCAACTTCATAATATGTTTCTTACCGGAATTGCAATATTTTTTATTAGTGGATTGATTTACGGATGGATTGCATTCCATTCATTTCAAAATCTGTATGGGTTTTTTCTTTTATGGTCGGTAATCTCATTACTGGTCGTAAAAGTACAGGAAAAATTTTATGCCGCCCATTTTATTCCACCCCTGATTCCGCTGGTCTTTTTGTGGGGGATAACAACACAAACAGTGGTTGACAGGCTCAATTCATTCAAATGGAGTCCTCTTTCCGATCAGCTTTTCACCATCCTGATGTTAGTGGTTATTTCCGCACCGGTTTTGTTCCTTGTTTGGGGGTATTACCGTTTTAATGTTTCCGTTAAGCCTGCACAATATTTTTTGATACCTTATATAAGAAGAAAGAACCCCCACATTTTACCGCTCCTTGCCGCCGCGGAAATAGGGACCTATGTAAAAAGGAAAACCACACCGGAAGACAGAATCTTCACGTTTGGTTATTGCAATACCGTTTATATCTATGCCCGGCGGCGTGCCGCCCTGGAATTCCTTGAGGGATCATTGGGGGTCGATCCCGAGATCGCCGATTCAATATGGGCAGACAGATGGAAGTGGTGGGTTTGCAGAGATATCTTCAAATTCAAACCCAAATATATTGTCGATATGGATGGTCGGTTGAATATTGATGTAATCAATGCCGCAACCGGCCTGGATTATGCCCCGGAAAAAACATTTTATCACTGTTTCCAGGTCTATCGATTGATTCGGGACAAGCAGAACGAACATTTCGGGGGGTGTGAAAACCTGGAACAAATGGTACTGGAAACTTCCGCTGCTTACGAAAGGCGGCAAGCCTTTAATAGGGAACTCTTCTTAAACGGTATGACCGCTCCGGAATCCCTTCCCAGTGAATTGGCAAAATTAATGATCGATTGGAAGACAAATATGGACGGAGCCATGGCGTGAATTTTTTATTCCTGGTAATCGGTCTCTTAACGGGTGTCGTTTTGAAATGACCGTTTATCGATACGCCGGTGGATCGTGACTATGAAACCACTCCCGTAGATGAGGAAGCGCTGCCGGGTCTCGCGAAATGCGGTTATTTCCGGCAGGATTATCTGGAAACGTCGTTGTATATCCGTAAACTGTTATCCATCAATCCTGATAAAGTGGAAACATATAATTTTAGTAGACTTGTTTCTCAGGAAACAGGGGATCTGTTGAGCGCGGAAAAGCTGTTTTTAACAGCCGTAAACAAGTCGCCATCTGATTTGGAAGCCCGGCGGAACTACGGCGCTGTTCCGTTAAACCTGGGAAAATATGAAACCGGCATGCGGATACTGGACGCGATATTAAAGGAACACCCCGACGATAAACACACACTTCTCAAGATCGCCCGGTTTCACAAGGATATTGGGAAAACCGACTTCGCCCAACATTTTACCGAGCGGACGCTGACCGGCAATCCTGATAACCCACAGGCCCCGGAGTTTATGCGGAGTTGAAAATGGAATTAGCAATCATTGCAGCTCTTTTCATAGGGTTTATTCTGAAGTTTCCCTTTATAAAGGCGCCTCTTGATCGGGATTACGGGATCTTTGGTTACCATGCCTTATTCTGGTTGAGAGGGAAAAAGGTTCCCTATAAGGACACACAGGAAAATCATCCTCCCGGCAGGTGGCTGTGGTATGCTTTATTATTAAAGCTGTTCCCTGTTTCCCGCTGGTTGTTCCGGGTTTCGAACCTGATTTTCCTGGTGGCGACCAACGTCGTTGTGTTTTTCATTGCCAATATTCTGTACGGTCCGCAGGTCGCGATAATTTCGACCCTCGGTTTCGCGATTCTTTCGTCATTGCCGACTTTCGTATGGACTCAATCCAGCGACGAGATTGAACAAATATTGTTTACGGCTTTGGCTGTATTGGGGGTTGTTATGGCCGATGGAAACAATGGATGGCTTTATTTTGCAATCGGGTGCGCCGGTTTCCTGGCCCTGTTTTTCAAACAATCGGCCTATGTCAACACTCTGCCGGTGATTATAGTCGCGCTCATTGTCAAAGGCACTTCCCTGACCATGTTCCTGTGGTTCTTTGCCGGGCTTGGACTGGGGTTTGGTTTCACGGCCCTGTTCTTTAAATCGCAGGGGATTCCATTCCATTATTACCGATTTATTTTTGCCCTGGATACCTCGGCTTTAAAAATTCACCTGGATAATATTCTATATCGCCGTAAAAGGGGAAATAAGCCGGCCGCCCGGGAGACGACTCCGGAAAATCCGGTTGAGCAAAAAAACGACCCTTTCCGGTTTGACCCCCACAGCGCGCATCGCAAATGGCTGGCGAGAATTGTGAAAGCGCTGTTGGCGCAAACAAACTTTTTCATTCCCCTGGTAATAGTAAGCGCCGTGGGACTGATTAACCGACCGGCTTCGTTTATGGACGGCGTTTTTGTCGTTTGGTTATGGATGGGGCTGGTAATAATTGCGATCGTGTTGAACCGGCATACAATGGCTATTCATTTCATCCCTTTGCTGGCGCCCTTGGCGATCCTTTCCGGGGATGGGCTGGTGACCGGCTATCATTGGTTAGCCGAGAAGCTGGGAGACGGGGCCGCCGTCGGAGGGTTGGCGGGATTGGGGATTCTGTCAATTTGGACAATGCGCCGGCAAATAAAACAATGGATTACGCTCGAGAAAAAAGGGCGTGGTCATATATTTGTGTATGATCAGGAATGGGAATTCAATTCCGCCGGCGAAGGTGTGGGGAAATATTTGGCCGATGTTGTTGAGGAGAATGACCGGATTTATGTTTGGGGTCCGGAATATGAGATTTATTTATGGGCAGGTCGGCCTTCACCGACCCATAACCTGTTTTGTCCCCGCCCCCAGGTAACGTTTACGCCCGATCCGTTGGCGGCGGAGAAGAATCTCGTCGATCGTTTGTCGGTTGCCCTGCCAAAATTTATTGTTATTACGGCATTAACCGACGGTTTTAACCGATTCAGGCGTTTGCTGGATACTCATTATTCCCTTGAACGGAAAATGTACGGCGGATTCGAAATTTATCGGCGCAATAATACCCTCGGCAAAGCAGCCGGGAATAATAGTGTTTTACAGACAAAACCGTTGGTATCCATCATTATTTTAACTTTTAATGCTTTCACTGTCACACGACAGTGTGTGCAATCGATCAGGGAAAATACCCGACATCCGCACGAAATTATCTTTGTCGATAACGCTTCTACTGACGAAACCCTTCCCTATCTGAAAAAATTGGTTCACGAGAATGAGAATTACCATTTGGTGGAGAACGAAACAAACCGTGGTTTTGCCGCCGGGAACAACCAGGGGATGGCAATGGCCCGGGGAGATTATTATCTGTTATTGAATAACGATGTGTTGGTCTCCGAAGGTTGGCTGGAACGATTGGTTGCGTGCGGGGAGGCGGATGCTTCCATCGGTCTTGTGGGTCCCCTGACAAACTGGATCAGCGGTTGGCAACGGGTAATGGATGTGCCCTATTCCGATCCGGCGGATTTTTCTCCCTACGCCGCGCGGATCGCTGAGAAACAAGCGGGACGGTATACCCCGCGACGCAGAATTGCAGGGTTTGCCATGCTGATTAAACGAAATTTGTATGAACAAATCGGCGGCCTGGACGAGCGTTTCGGAAGCGGTAATTATGAGGATGACGACTATTGTTTACGGGCCGCGGAAGCCGGGTACGCGATCATGGTGGCGGAGGATGTTTTCATTCATCATTTCGGAAGCCGGTCGTTCCGGGATAACCGGATCGATTACGCGGACGCGATCCGGCGCAACAAACAACTGTTTTCGGATAAATGGCCGGAGGTCTGTCTGGATGAATTGATGGAGAAAACCGGTCGTTTAACGGAATTAAACGTGCAATTGAATCACCTGGCGTATGAAAAATTAAGAACCGGTGACACGAAAAAGGCGGAAAAATTGTTTTCCCGTGTGCTGGCCGCAAACCCCCTTGATCAACAGGCTTTGTGGGGAATGATTCTCTACTCGCGAACATTAAACAACCCTTCCGTGACCCTCGGTTATATTAAGCGCTTATTGCGGAGGAATCCCGATCATGCCGGAGCGTTCTGTCAATTAGGAGTTATGGCGGCGGAGGCAGGGGATATCACCCGTGCGAAGTCGTTGCTTTCGATGGCCCTTCAAAAAGATCCGTCGTATGATGATGCCCGAAGAAATCTTGGCGACATAATGGCCCTGGAAAATCCGGCCGGAATATCTTATGCCGAAGAAGTTCGATAAAATTGTGGCGAACGAATCAAGTCGAAAGCAAAGGATGTAGAGTATGCCCTCCATGACCCTCCGTTTGAGTAAGGAATATCAAAAGAAAGTCGCTGTTATCAGCCACGAACGATCGGGAACGCATTTTCTGATGAATACCCTGGCGCTGAATTTTAACTATATTACCAATCCCTGGTGGAACCTGGATTTTGAGCAGGGGTTGAATTTTCATGCTCCTCAAAGTTTGCTGGACTATTTTAAACAGGTTCATAATAAACCGGTATTGAATGTTTTGAAATCGCATCACCCGGTGGAATTCTTTGTCGATATCATGGATTATTTAAGGGATCAGTTTATCCTTTTCTACATTTATCGTGACCCGCGGGACACGATGTTGAGCAATTGGAAATTGATTTCATATTACCACACCCAAAAATGGGATGAGGGACCGAAAAGCGATTCGGTCGGCGAATTTTTACGGGCCGAACCCCGCGGTGCCATGTTGCGGTACCAGAAACGTCAGGAGAAAACGGTTCTTCACCGGTGGCAACATCACGTGGAGGGTTGGCTGGATTACAGTGAAGACAACGGCGATGGTTTTATCATGACGCTTCGGTACGAAGATTTGAATCTCGATTTTAACAATACGGTCAAACAGATCGGCGCTTTCCTTGGGCGCCCGGTTATTATGCCCCGCAGGCCCGGCCGGCGCGATAATGTAATCAAACCGGGGAAGGGAAAAGTCCATGCGTATAGGGAAGCCTTCAGCCCCGCGGATAATGAATTCGTGTTAAACA
>JALUTR010000312.1 GCA_027021785.1 Fidelibacterota bacterium
CTCAAAATCGGTTTGCGTACTGGTCTTCCTGGGTTTCCAATAACTGTCCTTTTTACCTGTGCGCTCCAGCGGATCCTTACCGAACAAACGCATGACGAATCCCACCGGGGTAAAAATAAGGTAAAATATGATTGCTAACAAGACGTGGGTCATTACGAACCCGATGATTCTCACAACGACCATCCAGGGGATATATATGATTCGTACCAGAGACGGATAGACGACCGAACACAAACCCAGCAGGAAAGCCACTCCGTAACCGGCTATAAGCAAATCGCCACGCCACCAGCGCAGGGAGAAATAGCCCGCCAGGATAAGGGTCAGAATCAATCCGAACTGTCGGACCGATTTACGACTCGAATCAATTTGAAACCAGTTAACGATTTTAGTCCGGTTCATACACCTGTTGCCACTTGATGGTATCGACAAATTCCGGTTGATCTTCCTTATTGAGGAGAAAATTACCCAGGATTAAATGATCCATTTCCGTCCGCATAAAACAGCGATAGGCGTCCTCCGGAGATTCCACGATCGGTTCGCCGCGGACGTTGAAAGAGGTGTTCACAATCACCGGGCAACCGGTAAGCTTTTTAAATTCACGGATCAGTTTGTGATAGCGCGGATTGGTGTTACGATTGACGCTTTGCACACGCGCCGAATAATCCACATGGGTCACCGCCGGGATAGTTGACCGTTTCTGTCGCAACCGTTCCAGTCCCCGGTAGGCGGTTTCTTCCTGCGGAATAATATGTTTTTCCAGCACTTTGGCTACCAACAGCATATAGGGACTGGGTCGGTCCAAAGCGAACCATTCCGCCAGGTCTTCTTCCAGAACCGAAGGTGCGAAAGGCCGGAATGATTCCCGGTACTTGATTTTCAGGTTCATGGTGGTTTGCATGGTTGCCGAACGGGCATCGCCCAGGATACTTCGGTTCCCAAGGGCACGGGGCCCAAATTCCATCCGTCCCTGGAACCACCCGATCACCTTTTCCTGCGCGATCAGTCGGGCCCCTTCCACGGCCGGATCATCAACCAAATGATAGGGGAGATTGTGGCGGTCCAGAAAGGTCCGGATTTCCTGTTCCGAATATTCCCGGCCCAGGTACGATCCATACTGGAAATCCAGGCCCGGGGTCACGTTACGTTCCTTCTTCAGGTGCAGATACCAGACTGCCAGGGCCGCTCCCAGGGCGCCCCCGGCATCGCCGGCGGCGGGTTGAACCCAAATATCGTCAAACAAACCGCTTCGCAACAGCTTGCCGTTGCTTACACAATTCAGGGCCACTCCTCCCGCCAGGCACAACTTCTTCATCCCGCTTTCCCTGGAAATATGTTGCGCCACTTTCATCAGGACTTCTTCAGTCACCTCCTGTACTGAGCGGGCCAGGTCCATTTCCCGCTGCGTCAGCTCCGACTCCGGCTTCCGCGGAGGACCACCGAACAGGCGGTTAAATTTCCGGTTGGTCATGGTCAGACCGGCCGCAAAGTTGAAATACTCCATATTCAACCGAAAGGACCCATCCTCCCGCAGGTCAAGCAAGTAATCGTAAATTACTTGTTTGTATTTCGGTTCGCCGTATGGGGCCAAACCCATCACTTTGTACTCCCCCGAATTCACTTTAAACCCGGTATAGTAGGTAAAGGCAGAATACAGAAGACCCAGGGAATGGGGAAAATGCAGTTCGGCTGTTATATCAATCCGCTTGCCTTGTCCCACGCCCCAACTGGTGGTAGTCCACTCCCCCACGCCATCCATGGTCAAAAATGCAGCCTCCTCGAAGGGTGAAGCATAGAACGCCGAAGCGGCATGGGATTGATGATGTTCCGGGAAAAGGATTTCACCTTCGAACCCCAACTCATCGGCCAGGAGTTCCTTAATCCATAATTTTTTCTTCAGCCAGGTGGGCATGGCTTTCCAAAAAGAGCGTATCCCCAAAGGGGCATAAGCCAGGTAGGTCTCCAGGAGTCGCTCGAATTTCAAAAGCGGCTTATCGTAGAAGGCCACGTAATCCAAATCACCAACCTCGATTTGAGCAATGTCCAGACAGGACCGGACCGCTCGCAGCGGAAAATCCGGGTCATGCTTCTTCCGGGAAAACCGTTCTTCCTGCGCTGCGGCGATGATTTGCCCGTCCCGCAACAGACAGGCGGCCGAATCGTGATAATAGGCTGAAATACCCAGGATGTAGATGGAGTTATTCTTCATTCTAATTGTAATTACTTCGAAGTGTTAATTTAAACTGACGAAACCTCTTTTCACATTTAATCACTTTCTTTATCCACCTTCAAACAATCCTGTTCAAAGTGATTGTTCACATGAAATAAACGCATTTCCGTGAATTAATGTGCGGAATTTGCATTAATTCCGTCAATATAATGACGGAATTTTCATAATTCCGGGTCTGAAGCCTTTTCAACTAAAAGTTTATTCCATACGGGGAGGGAATTCCCCGGTTACGGGTACATTTTTTGAGGAGCCAGGATCCGGAGTATTGGAAAACTTTTGTGTAATAATTATGATGAAATCGTAAAAAAGTGAAATAATATTACTCCGGTCATATATTAATCGTATGAAATAAAACCGTCAATTATGGTTTTTCGGTTCTTGGAATTTGGTTCCTGATTCTTGGCTCAGGCTGTGACGAGCGGTACTAAAAAGTTGTTATCTACAAGAAAAAATAAACATGTCAGCAGGCGAGCAGGATAGCTCCCAGGGCGGGGGCTTCTTCGTTCAGTTCATTCAGACGAATCTCGACCCCTTCCAACCCGTCTCCCAGGGAGTGATCGGCAGCCTGCCGGATTACGATGGGAAGCAAGTCTTCCTGTAACGCGTGATATAAACTTCCGCCGATGATGATGCACTCCACGCCGGTGATATTGATAACATTGGCGATTCCGATTCCCAGCGCTCGGGCCTGGAAAGAGAGAATATCGCGGACCACCGCGTCGCCCGCGTGCCAGGCGTTGGCTAATTGCTCACTATTGAACCCATTGCTGTTAGTCAATACCGACGTTTCCCCCCGGGCCAGGGCTTCCTTAAACATTCGTTTGAAGCCGTAATTGCTGACAATCGCCTCCAGGCATCCCCGTTGCCCGCAGCCGCATATCGGTCCGTCGATTTGCACCACCATGTGGCCGACCTCCGCCGCTGTGTAGTTATATCCGTATACCAACACTCCGTTTTGAATATATCCGCCTCCCAAACCGGTGCCGGGATAAAAGGTAAACAGGGAAGACATTCCCCTGCCCGCGCCCATCCGAAATTCCGCCAGCGTAGCCAAGTTAACATCGTTTCCCAGTAAAACCGGATGATTCAGTTTTTCCTTCAATAATATGCCGATCGGCACATCTTTCCAGCCGAAAGCCGTCAGCGATTTGGCCAGGCCGCGATGGGGGTCCACAGGACTGGGAAGCGCCAAACCGACGGAAACAAGCTTCCCGGCGGGAAGAACGGCAGCCAATTGATTATAAAACTCCACAATAACATCCAACAGGTCGTCAATCGTGGAAATACGAGGCAGCAATTTTTTGCGACGGTGCAGAATTTTATACCTGCTGTCCGCTACAATACCCAGCAACTTGGTACCGCCTAAATCAAGCCCTATGTTGTATTCCGACATACACCAAATTTACAAGTGGCAAAGTTGACGATGAAGGAGTGGAATTGAAAATCCGAATAATATTAAAAATGTGTGTTACGGAGCACAACAGCGGTGCGGAAGGACTCGCCGGGGGAAACCGGTTATAACCGCTTAAATTGTCTAATCGTCTTCACGGGATCGGGAGTCTTGAAAATGGCGGACCCGGCCACGAGCACATCAATCCCCGCATCGATTATCGCTTTGGCATTGTTCAGATAGACCCCGCCATCCACTTCGATTTCCACATTCTCTCTCACATTGCGATCGCGCAACAGTTGATCCAGGTCCCGGATTTTGTCCAGCGATTCCGGGATAAATTCCTGTCCGCCGAATCCCGGATTCACAGACATGATCAAAACCAGGTCCAGGTCGGTAATTACCGGTACAAGGGCATCCAGCGGGGTGGCCGGTTTCAGGGAAACACCGGCTTTTACACCCTGTTCCTTAATGAGTTTCACGGCGCGCCGCAGATGGTCGCACGCTTCCGCATGGATGGTGATTACGGAAGCTCCGGCAGCGGCGAAATTCACAATGTACCGCTCGGGGTGTTCGATCATCAAGTGCACATCCAGGGGAAGAGTTGTGTGACGACGGAGGTCCTTCACCACCGGTGGACCGATGGTAATATTCGGAACAAAATGACCGTCCATTACATCCACGTGAACGTAATCGGCCCCGCCGGCTTCGCACTGGGCCAAAGCCGTCGCCAGGTCGGCGAAATCAGCCGCCAATATGGAAGGGGCTATCTTGGACATACCTTAAACCGGGACTTGTGTAATACGGAATGCATTGTTTTCTCCTGAAGCATGTATCGGCGATTTCTCCGCGCTAAATCGTGCGCAGAATATAGGGGCTGTAACAGGGTGAAGGCAGCAGGAAATTGGCGATGCTGGAACTCACCGCTAAGACCCAGAGAACGCAAAGAAGTTTTTAGGTTTTCCTTGAACTGAATAATGCTTTCATCCTTTTCATAAACCTTTGTGATCTTGGCGCCTTGGCGGTTATTAAACAAGCTCACCCATAACGACAATTAAATACGATTTACCGGAGGACGCTTTCGTACAATTAATAATCTATGACTTGTTGGGTCGAGAAGTTAAAACGCTCGTTAATAAAAATCAGCAGGCCGGGTTTATGAGCACAATTTGGGACGGAAAAGACAACCAGGGCCGATCCGTTTCCAGCGGAATGTACATATCCCATTTTATTGCCAATTCCATTGAAACCGACAAAAGATTTAACAAGACAATGAAGATGATTCTGTTAAAATAAAAAAACGATTTCTTTGCCGGATGATTGCCATTTTGAAAGTCTTCCGGCTAGAAAGTAAGGCGCTTTTTACATATTCGTTTTAACCGAATTGTTCCTTCCTGCCATCAATAACCTACCCCCAATCTCATACTCAACCATAGTTTCCGTTTTAACTCGGATAAACTGATCGTTAACACATGATCTGAGTTTAAGCGAATCTTTTGGCAAAAATCAAAATGCAAAACGATTGCTTTAACGGAATGTCGCCAGATATTGATACAAACCACAGTGATTCATTTTCAACCCAACGTGGTTAATTCTCCCGTCATTGAAAAAGAGCGAATAACCCTCCTCCAGGAGTACGGAATCCGGGGGTAATATATGGGATAAGAATCATTACACATTGATACTATAATATATTACATTCCCTTGGTTGGTTTTATTTTCGCTTGTTTGGCACAGGCTGTTCGTGTAATTTCCATTATAATTAAGGGGTTGGGACGATATACAGAAAGATTGACCGGTACTTTCCACCTTTTCAGGTTTTATGGTTGAATATACGGAAAATTTTCCAGGCTATAAGGGCGATATGTGGAAATATTTCTATATATTGACAAGTTAGGCATTTTATAGGATTAAAATATCATACTATGAAATATTTTACTTCAATACTCATAATTGTACTGATTTCTTCGTTATACTTTTCCTGCAATAATCTGAATGACTCCGAATATGACTCTGACCTTTTAGTCACTATCTATCAAAAGGTAGAAGCCGGTGGTTCAGTTCAAAAACTGAGAGAATTTCATTTTGATGATTTAGAAGTAGCTCAGGGTGATTTTTCGATAGGTGAGTCTGTTCACTATGAAACAACTAAGTTGAAATTTCATCCTTTCTCATTGGACTCAACAGATTCTGCTGAAGTTGTAATAATTATTAAATCTGATACTACATCCCCAATAACTTATTTCTCAAATCTAAATAATTATACTGGCTATTCTGGGCTTAACAGACTTATATCTGGTGAATTACTATTAATTATTTTACAAGAAAATGCTTGGGTTGGTAGTGATAGTCTTTATCTTGAAATCACTACACTTACCACAATTGATACACTAGTCTTTTCACCCGTCAATCATGTTGTAACAATGCCAGAGTTAATGATGATATCAATGACAGAACTTGGATTAAATGATACCTTATTTTCTTGCTTAACAATAAGACATAATTCTTCATTGGAATCTTTAGTTTTGTTACGTTATCTATACTGGGAATACCATCAACCAATATATTATAACGAGATACAAAAAGGTTCGAACTATTGCGGTAGTATTGTTAAAGATAGCATGAGAATATATGGAATTCACATTCAAAATGAATAATGAATACAGCACTTCAAGATGTGTTAAAATGCCTAACTTCCCGTCAACCGGACGTGGAAAACTGGTAGCGTGAATTCACTGTTTAGGAGAAATAATGACGATAAATTCGATTAATGAGAGTTCTGATATAAAACTTTCCACGCCGGTTACTTTTCCCGTTAGAAAGCACTAAAAGACTTGGACAAGTTTACTGTGAAAAGATGATATTTATCGTATTTTCAGGATGCCATGAAAGTCAGGGAAATCATCAAAATGTTGAAAAATGACGGCTGATATATTCACAGAACGAGAGGCAGTCATTGACAATTTAAACATCCAAACAAACCAGGAATTGTTACTGTTGCTGGAAAGTCAAATTTGGACTTGCCACCGGAAGTATATTAAAACAGTCAGGCTTAAAGAAATGAAAATGGAGAAAGAAATGCAATATGTCGTGGTGATAGAAAAGACCGAAAAAAACTACGGTGCTTATGTCCCAGACCTTCCTGGATGTGTGGCGGTTGCAGAAACCAAATCTGAGGTAAGGAAACTGATTAGTGAAGCAATTCAGTTTCACCTGGAAGGTCTTCGGGAAGAAGGAAGCCCTATCCCACAGCCGACATCCACAAGTGAAATAGTTGAGGTATAAAACGCCCTCTAACCCCCGCTTGAAGCGATGGAAAAAGCTTTAGCGTTAATTTCGGGTTTCGGGTTTTTGGGAGGTATATTAGGGAAGAGAAAGTGTAGTGGGATTAGTTTTCATGCGCCTCAGTTAATCCGTTA
>JALUTR010000313.1 GCA_027021785.1 Fidelibacterota bacterium
TTAATTTTGAGCTGGGAGTTGACCCCTCAGGAAGAGAATTCTCTCTATATTATGAAGCATGGTACCGTATGCTCGATGAGCTGCGGCAAAAATACCCCGGGGTGTTTTTTGAAGGATGCGCCAGCGGCGGTATGCGTCTTGACCTTAGCACCTTATCACATTTTGACGGCCACTTTTTAAGTGATACGGCAAATCCTATTGATATAATACGCATCTATCAGAATTCTATTTTAAGGATTCCGCCCGGCCGAATTACTAAATGGGTTTGTCTGCGTCCAATCGGAGTTATACCTGAGTCCGGCATTCCCTTAGACTCCACCTCTTTGACTTTAATAAGCCCCGCTGGCCCTACCTGGGAGCCTTCTGTCACCACAGAGGCTGACTTTGCCATACGGGCGGCCCTGCCGGGGATGTTGGGTTTATCCGGTGATATTGGAGCCCTGCCGGATGAGAGCTTGGATAGATTAAGATTCCACATAGAGTTTTACAAAAAATGGCGGTCATTTATGACAGAATCCATTGCCTATTTGCTCACCCCGCCATCTCCCAAGGCAGACAGAACAGGCTGGGTAGGAATACAGCTTTATAATCAAGCCCGGAAAAAGAGCCTCGTTTTTATCTATCGTTTAGAGGATAGATGTGATAAGAATAGATTTTCCCTTTATGAAGTTGACCCGGATGAGAAATATTCAATTGTAAATATTGATGATGAAAGTAAAGAGATGGTTCCGGGAGAAGTGCTGCTCAATAAAGGCTTGGAAGTCGAATTACCTGGTAGAAATAGGGCATGTATTTTCATAGTTTCATGAGCAGCTCTCCTGGGAATAAAAATATTATTGGGGTGATATTGTGAGTGCTGAAACCGAACAGAAGGAGAAGAAGGACCTCTTTGCGGAAATTGCTGCGCTGCGTCGGATTGAAAGAGAAAAAATGCTGGTTGAACCTCAACCGCCGGAGTTGCCGGAGCGCTTTTTGCCTACCGGGAAAACTAATCCTGCCGCTGTTTTCCGGCCCCGGCCAAAGCTGGATACATCAGACAAATTACAGCGTGAGCTGGAGCGGCAACGCCGTGCCCATGCTAAGTTCCTGCGAAACCTGGCGCCCAAGCCGGAACCAACGCGTGTTAAGGTCTCTCTGGAGAGATTCGACTGGCGGGTGCAAACGGAAGCGGACCTGAGGGATTTTAGCCGGACATTGAATGGCGAAGGGTCTTGGGAAGAAGTGCGGATTCCTCATTACGGCGGGCCCCTGGGCCGGGCTACAACCTACTATCGCAAGGTATTTCATCTAACCAGGTCCATGCTGGACAAAGGAGCTGTTTTCGTGTGTTTCAAGGGAGTGGACTACCAGGCGCATGTGTTTGTGAACGGTGTCTATTTAGGCTCGCATGAAGGCTTTTTTGCCCCCTTTGAATTTGATTTTACCCCTGTTGCCCGTCTGGGGAAAAACACGCTCCTGGTCCGGGTGGAAAATGATG
>JALUTR010000314.1 GCA_027021785.1 Fidelibacterota bacterium
TTTTTGCTTCTGGATGAAAAGCTGAAACTCTAGGGAAAATAAATACTTTTTCGGGGAAATAAATAGTTGAAAAAAGAATTTATTTTTGGAAAATAGAATTAAAATGAGGAAAAAGCTAAGTTCTCTTTCTGGTTTTTTCTAGTGGACTAGTGAGTATTTTTTCTTTATGATCCATTGGTGTTTTTTTCACTTGAAAATGAGAGAATAAAGACTGAAATTTCTTTATTTTTTTCCTTATAATCCATTGGTTCTTTATGAGACTAGTTTTTCTTTTTGAGTGACAAGCTGGAACTATGAAAAATAAATACTTTTTCGGGAAATAAATAGTTGAAAAAAAGAATTTATTTTTGAAAAATAGAATTAAAATGAGGAAAAAGCTAGTTCTCTCCCTAGTTAAATTTTTCTAGTGGACTAACTTTTTTTTTTTTTTGCTTCTGAGTGACAAGCTGGAACTAGTAAAATAAATACTTTTCAGAAAAATAAATAGTTTTAAAAAGAATTTATTTCTGGAAAATAGAATTAAAATGAGGGAAAATCTAGTTTTCTCCTAGTTAGATTTTTTCTAGTGGGCTAACTTTTTTTTTTTCTTTTGGTGACAAGCTGAAACTAGATCTACTCCTAGTTTTTTTCTAGTAAAATAGTGACTAGCTTTTTTTCCTTATAATCTATTGGGGTTTTTTCGGTTGAAATGATAAAATAAAGACTAAAAAACTCTTTATTTTTTTCCTTATAATCCATTGGTTTTTCAGGAGATGAATTTTTTTCTTTCTAGGAAACAAGCTGAAAACTAGGAAAATAAATACTTTTCAAGGAAAATAAATAGTTTTTAAAAAGAATTTATTTTTGGAAAATAGAATTAAAATGAGGAAAAAGCTAGAGTTCTCTCCTAGTTAGATTTTTCTAGTGGACTAACTTTTTTTTTTGCTTCTGAGTGACAAAGCTGAAAACTAGGAAAATAAATACTTTTTCGGGGAAATAAATAGTTAAAAAAAAGAATTTATTTTTGGAAAATAGAATTAAAATGAGGAAAAAGCTAGTTCTCTTCCTAGTTAGATTTTTTATAGTGGGCTAACTTTTTTTTTTGCTTCTGAGTGACAAAGCTGAAAACTAGGAAAATAAATACTTTTTCAGAAAATAAATAGTTTTAAAAAGAATTTATTTTTGAAAAATAGAATTAAAATGAGGAAAAAGCTAGAGTTCTCTCCCTAGTTAGATTTTTTTTCTAGTGGACTAACTTTTTTTTTTGCTTCTGAGTGACAAGCTGGAACTAGGAAAAATAAATACTTTTTCAGGAAAATAAATAGTTTTAAAAAAGAATTTATTTGTGAAAAATAGAATTTAAAGATCGTAAGGTAAAAAAGAATTTATTTGTGAAAATAGAATTTAAAGATCATAAGGATAGTAAAGAGTGTATTTGTCAATTTTTGCTTTTTTCTTCGCTCTTTTAGAAGGAGGGATAATGGAAGTGGGGTTG
>JALUTR010000315.1 GCA_027021785.1 Fidelibacterota bacterium
CACAATCACCGGATCGGTATAACCGGCCACTTCGGTTAGCTGTAAATCGGGCCGGATTCCGGCGATGGTCTCGAAAGCCCGGTTCAGGGACATCCGGGCGGCAGGCCCCGGGGAAATTAACGTGCCGTCAATATCAAACAGGTATAAAAGTTTTTTCATCGAACCGAATTATTACGTTTTCAATTTGAGATAATTTTTAAGATCAAGACATTCCGCCGGGAGATGAAACGTAGTCATGAATCGTGAAACGCGAAGTCCGCCGCCGGAATACGTGTCGGAACATAGTGGAGATCCGGATGGAGCAAAGCGACGGTCGGGAATGGGTGATATACAAATGTTTGTCTTTCGCGGGTCTGTGCCCCGGTTTGTTCGGAAGAGACTTACGTCTGAAAAAATCCGGATTTTTCTTTGGACTTATAATTTTGCCAGAACACCCCGGTTTACTTCTTCGACTTTCCTTTTACCGAAGAGCTGCTCAACCAGTTTGAAAGCGAATTCCATGGCCGACCCGGCGGCCTGCCCGGTAACGAGCGTCCCGTCCGTTTCCACCCGCGAACCGGTGTGATGACCGAGAACAACACGATCGGCCCAATCGGGATGGGAAGTCACCCGGCGTTCTGCCGTCAATCCGGCTTTTTCCAGTACCCAGGGGGCGGCGCAGATAGCGGCGGTAAATTTTCCCCGTTCGGAGTGCCGTTTTAACAATTTCAGAATACGTTCATCTTTTCCCAGCGTGGGCGCTCCCGGCACGCCGCCGGGTAGGACGATCATGTCCCATTCCCGGTCTGAGATTTCGACAATAACGGTATCGGCAATCAGTTTGATGCCGTGGGAACCTTCCACGTTGCGTTTCTCCAGACCGGCGGTGGTAACGGCCGCCCCGGCCCGTCGTAGAATATCGATAATTGTTACGGCCTCGATTTCCTCGAAACCGTCAGCCAAAGGAACCAATACACTTTTCATAGGCAGTTTCTTTTATCTAATGTTAAAATATTTAAGCTGTTATTGATTCGGCACATACTCCGGCTTCAATTGCAACCGGGTCATGGCCAGCCGCGTGAGCCGTTCTATTTTAAAAAGCGGACGGATCACAGGGACCAGCCCGTTTTCCGCAAACCAGGGAGGTATTTTACGAAATAATTCTTCAGCGGTTTCATAATCGGCAAAATCACCCCAGCAAAGGATGTAACATCTTTGCCCGTCGATATCCCTGGGAAGTAAAAAAAAGTTGTCCGGCTTTCCCAGTTCTTCATAAGCCTTCAAAATCATCTGTTCGGCGCAGGCAGACATAAGGATAACCGTAAACCTTTGTGGAGTGGCGCTTTTTTGCGTATGCCATAATTGCGCGGCTGACGAGTACTGGCGACGCCTGAAGAGAACCATGGGATCGGTAATTACCGGTTCCTGTGGTGGGGCAGGCATCGCGGAAGCCGTTGGTTTCTCAGCCTCCGGGGGAGTTGCCGACGAAGTTTCAGCTTTGGTTGTGGTCGGTTGCGCGGTTTTGGTGGATTCAGGGGGTTCGGTTGTAGGAGCGATTACCGGCCGTGTCTTTCCCTCCGTTTTCCCAGGGGCCGGAACAGGCGTGCCGGTTAGAGGTTTTTCCCCGCTTTGGGTTTCGACGTCATTGAGCGGCTCTCCCTGACCGGGTTCTGTTTCCGGTGTGGCCCCGGGTATCGGTTCAATAATATCCGAAACGGATAGGGGTTCCGGCGGCTCCCGGTAAAGAAGGGTTTCGGCTGGTTTTGTATCGGTTGTGAACAAACCCCATGAAGATAATCCGGGACCAAACCAGGTCCAGGCAGCGTACCCGACAATCAATATAAAAATAGTAAACAGGATTAATGTGGTAGGCCTAAAAGACTTCTTTTTTTTTATTTCTTTTTCCGGTCCGGGCGCTGAGGCGCTTTCGGGCGATTCGTGTTCGACCGACGGTTCCTCGGGTATTTGTGAAGGTCCCTCCGCCTCTGCGATTGCCTCCGGCGATTGTTCGGGCTCCGTTTCGGGAAGAATTTCTTCACTTACGGGTGTTTCGCTTTCGGCAGGAGTCGGCTCCGCCGATGCGGTTTCTGCGGTGATTTCCGACTTCTCATCCGCAGGCGGTTCGCTGCTTTCCGTTTCAGGTATCGTCTCTTCTTCCGGGGATGCCGGTTGGGGCTCTTTCGTCGCCGGTTCCCGGGATTCGGCGACACGTGAAAAGATTTCAGTCAGTTCGGCTTTCGGCGGGGCCGCCGGCTCTTCTCCGGTGGGCGACGGTTTTTCCGTTTCGTCCGTTACGGGCGGTCCGGCTTCCTCTTCAGGTTCCGGTGTTATTTCGTCGTCCGGCGGAACTTCATCATCCTGCAGTCCCATCATTTCCAGAATTTCCTGTCGTTCCTCCGCAATGCGCTCCGGGTCCGCGCCCTTTTTTTCCAGCACTTTAAGCATATTCAGGGCCCGTTTATAAAGGCCGCGAATTTTCAGGTGGTTGACCATTTGAAACGTGGCCATTTCCGGGTCGATGGTTATGGGTTCTTCCGTTTCTTCCTCCGGGGATTCCGATTGAATGTCCGGCGCGGGGGTAGAAGCAGATTCCGTTTCCCGCTCGGATTTGGCTCCCGGTTCGGGAGGTGTTATGGGTTGTAAAATTGTGCTTTGAAGTACCGAAGATCGTGCTTTGGGTGTTTCGGGACTTTCAGCGGATTCGGCGGCGACCGGTTTTTCCTCTTCGTCACCTGCCTGGGGTTCGTCGGATATCCGGGGGGGTTCTTCCGTCTCCTCGGGTTCCGCTTCGGGAATGGTTTCCGCTGTGGTTTCTTCGCTTACGGGTGTTTCCTCTTCGGTGGGTGCCGCTTCGGGTGAATCGGTTTTATCCGCTGTCTCCCGGGGCTCGTCGTCCGCCGGTGGTTGGGGCGCCGGTTCTTCCGGTGGTACCTCCGGCACGCTCTGTTGCCCGGTCGGCTCCGCCTCCGGCGGGACTTCTTCGCTGTCGGCGGGCTTCTCTTCTTCGGCTGTTTCGTCGGGGACTTCCGGCGTTTCATCGCTTTGGAGTTCATCCGTCGACTCGACCGCTGTCGGCTCGGCTCCGGATTTGGTCAACGTTTCCAAAGTCGGTTCCGGTTCGAACACCGACAGGATTTCGGGCGTTGTTTGCCGGTCTCCGGAAGGTTCACCCGTTGTTGTTTCCAGATGTACCAGTACCTGGTCCGGTTCCGGGTTTTCCTGCGTGATCAATTCGATAATTTTTTGCGCGATGTCTGTCGGTTTGAGCCACAAACCCCAGTCGGCATCGGGCATGGCCTGCCGGTTTTGAGGGGTGTCAATTGTTCCGGGGAGGAGCGCCCAGGCAGCGATATTATACCCCGATCCTTCCTGAGCGATTGTTTTTGTCAGGGCGTGGACGGCGGCTTTCGATACCGCGTAAGGTGCGGCCTGGGCCAATCCTGTTTCCCCGGGATAACTGCCGAAGTTAACGATCCGCCCAAAACCGTGTTTTTTCATGGAGGGTAAAACCTGCCGGCAGCAATTGAGGGTGGTAATAAAATTGACCGACAACATCTTCTTCCACAGGTCGCTGGCTGTGGTCTCAACGCTCGAACCCATCTGGAATCCGCCCACGGCATTGATCCAGGCGTGAACCTGTCCGAACTCATCCAGGATTGCCTTGACCACGGCCCTGGCGCTTTCGATCTCCGCCAGATCGCCCTTAATGGTGAAGAAACGGGGACGTGTTTCCATCAAGCTTGAGGTGCGACCGCGGTAGACCGCCACCACCTGCGCGCCGGTGTTCAGAAGCGTTTCGGCAACAGCGCTGCCGACGCCGCCCCCGGCGCCGGTTACAACACAAACCATTTGTTCTATTCGCATATTCGCTCAGCGGCAGTGTCGGGTTGAGGAGGATTAAATTTTGGGAATACCATTATATCGTACGCTTATTATATGGCCGAAGTAATAAATGTTGTTTCACGTCTTGTAAATGGCCCCTTTTTGAAACATAACGGAAAAATTTTCATGATAATTTAACCTTAATAATTCATCGGCAAAAAGGAAATGAATGTTAAGCGGTAAACCCGCAGTTATGGGGCATATTTGATGTGCCAAGAGCTGCCGACACTGATTGTCAGCTTCCAAACTTTTGTCCCGTTCTTCCTGCAAATGTTCTTTTGTTCATGGTCGGGAGACTATGAACGATCAGGCTAAAGTGTAGTCCGACCCTGCAATCAGCCTTCGGATTGGTTCTCCATACTGAGGCATTACTTAATCAGGTCGATAATCCTTTCCCGAACCATGTCCCTCAGTTCTTCAACTCCTGATTGGGCATATTCGGCGGCCGGAAGGGGGTCTCCGAAACGGATTGTTATGATGCCCGGTTTCAAACGCCAGTCCAGCTTGTTTTTTGCCGCGAAGGTACCGATAATGCCGACCGGAACCAGGGTAACCCCGGTATGCCTGGCGACATGGAAAGGGCCCTTTTTAAAGGGACCGAGTTTACCGGTTAATGTCCGTGTTCCTTCGGGCGAAATAATACAGGAAACCCCGGACTTCAGAACGGTTTCCATCCGGCCCAGACTGTGAATGGCGGCGTTCAGGTCTTTCCGGTTAATCGGAATAACGCCGTAACGTTTCACGATACGGCCCCACACCGGCCAGGAGAATTGTTTTTCCGCCCCCACGCTGGTTACATAATGGGGCAAGGCAGCCACGAGGGCGAACACGTCAAACAGGGAAGCATGATTAAACAGGTACAGACGGGATTCGGCTCCGGGTTCAGGTGGAGGGTTTTCGACCCGTAACACCTGTCCGCAGGAGAGCAAAAAGAGACGGGAAATGAGTCGCGCCAGCGGATGTAATGTCTGTGGTTTAATGAAGAGGACGGCAAGTAAGTAAATACCGGCGCCCAGACCGAAGACGGTCAAAGCCGCCGGGTAAGCGATGATTGAGAACAAGGTGCGGAACATGATTATTTAACGTCTCTCCGTAGTCTTATTTCCATAACCGGTTTTCCAGGAGACGAAATAATTTATGATTTGCTTTCGGAAAGGGGTAACGGGAAACTTCCGACGGTTTGATCCAGCGTGACGGTTGATCCGAACATACTTCCCGGTTGTCCGCTAAACGGCAGTGGAACAGGGTTAACGAAATCGAGAAATGGGAATAGGCATGTTCGATGGTTCCCACCGGGTTTTCCGCCTTGACCACCAGGCCGCATTCTTCCCGGATTTCTCTCGTTACGGCTGTTTCCGGCCGTTCGCCGTCTTTGATTTTACCACCGGGGAATTCCCACAAACCACCTAACAGACCTTTTTCCGGACGCTTCCTGATGAGAAATTTGTCTCCCCTCCAAATCAGTCCGGCAACGATTTGGTAATGCGGTTTTTTCGCGGGTCTTTTTTTGGCAGGATAAGATTCCGGGTTTCCGCGCTGAAAGGCCAGGCAATCGTCTGTTAAAGGGCATTCGAGACAATGGGCCTGGTTGGATCGGCAAACGGCGTTTCCCAAATCCATGAGCGCCTGGTTAAAATGTCCGGGACGATCGTGGCTGATTTCATTTTGAAGCCGGTTGATGAGTTGGGCTTGCCCCTGTTTTTGTGGTTGCCTGAGGGCTAAAATACGCGCCATGATACGGCGGACGTTTCCGTCGATCGCCGGGATAGGCTTGTTGAAAGCGATGGATAAGACGGCGGCCGCGGTGTAGTCACCGACACCCGGCAGGGAACGGAACGCTTTCCTGGATGAGGGAATTGTACCCTGGAATTCATTTTGTACGATCAGCGCCGCTTTTTGAAAGTTCCGGCAGCGCGAATAATAGCCCAACCCTTCCCATGACTTCAGAAGAGCCTCCGGTTCGGCGGTGGCAACGTCAAACAGGGTCGGATACTTTCGCAACCAGGTATGGTAGTAATTGATAACCGTGTCAACCCGGGTTTGCTGAAGCATGACTTCCGACAGCCAGATTTTGTACGGATCGTTTGTTTTTCGCCAGGGAAGATCGCGCCGGTGTTTATCGTACCACGAAAGAAGCGTTTTTGCGAAAACCGTATCAGGCATAATGTTTGTATTGTACAATATTATTGTTGCTTCAATAACAATTTCGATATTGTCCAGTGAAATGAGGAAAGAATTTCTTTCACTTCTTCCCGGTCTTCAGGGGCGATGGCCGAGAAGACCCGGCTGCCGAATTGGTCGATTTTTGCTTCCACCTGTTCCTGCAAAATTTCCCCTTCCGGTGTTAAACGAACAATCATGACCCGGCGGTCAAGGGAACTCTGTTTTTTCTCCACCCATCCTCGTTTCAGCATGACGCCCACCAGCCTGGTGGCGGTGCTGTTGTCTACTCCCAGGTTTTTCGCAAGCGTTGTCATGTCAATGCCGTCGTCGGGGATCAGCGAGAGAACCAGAACCTGAGACAGGGTTAAGCCGTCGGTTAATCCCTGGGTTCGAAAGAGAGTTTGCAGAGAAAGCAGGAAAGACTTTAATAATTCGCCAAACTCCATATTTGTATATTACAAGTAATTAATGATATTTACAACCGGTTGGGTTGTCGCGTAAATCATTATCAGGCACCATACAATCAAAGGGATAAAAGGTATTGGAAACTTATTGGCAGGTTAAGATAAAGCGCGATCGACGATTTCCCGCAGTTTGCGGATGTATTCGGGGGTGGAGCCGCAACAGGCGCCCAGAATGCGGGCTCCGGATTGAAGATACCATTGGGCTTCCCGGCAAAAAGCGTCCAATGGGACCAGGTCCGTTATTGTTCCATCGGGTTCCGGTTGACTGAGGCCTAAATTGGGGTAGACGCCCCACCGGCGGTTCCAATTTTTGGTTAAGGTGTCGATACCGGCACGGGTGTTTGGCAGGGAATTGCAGTTTAGTAATACAGCTTCAACGCCGAGCGCCGCAACGTTTGCCAGGGTGTCGACCAGCGAATGTCCACCCAGCAAATGGTGCCCGTCTTTCAGGATGAAACTTACCCAGTGCGGGAAACGGGCTTCCCCGGTAGCGTTTAGAGCGGCCGTTACTTCTTCCCGGTG
>JALUTR010000316.1 GCA_027021785.1 Fidelibacterota bacterium
GCGGTTTTTCAAGTACTTTGACGTCCGTCATAGTGATGGAATCACAACCGTTGACAGCCGTCAATGTTTCTGTATAAATGCCTTCTTCTTTGATCCACTGACCATTGATAAAAAGAGAATCTCCGGGACAAAGGGTATAGCTTATCTGAGAACTGTCCGGTTGTATCATCTGAACATGAATATACACCAAACTATCACATCCATTATTCGCCAAGAATGTATTCATCAGATCCATCTCTTGGGTTACTTCTGTACCCAATACATACAAAGTATCTCCTTCACAAAGTGTCAGGGTGTCGTAGGAACTCACATTGTTCAATAGGGCAATCTGTACGGTATAGAGGCTATCGCAGGCATCGATATTGGATTTGGATAGGGTATAGTTCCCTTCATTTTTGAACCAACGATCGACGACGAAGACAGAATCCCCTTCACATATATTTTTAAAAATCGTTCCTTCGAGTAGAGGATCAACGATCACCTCGAAGGTCTGAATGCTATCACAACCCTCCGAAGTGACAAACGATCGAGAAATGCGTTGGTTATCCTTGATTATTTGCCCAAATAGCATAACAGAATCCCCCCGACAGATATGAATGATATCAGATGCCTTGATGGTATCTCGTATGAATAGGTTCAAAGTGACGGTACTATCACAACCCCAACGGGTCAGGGTATCAAACCGATATTGTCCGGATTGATCGTAGGTGTTGCCATGCCAATAAAAGGCATCGCACACCGTTTTAGAAATAGAAGCCTCAACCGAAGGATGAATGGTTAGATCCAGAAAGACGGTACTGTCACAACCGTTTACATTGAGTGTCTGATATTCATATCGACCGGATTGTGTGTAAGTCGTTCCCTTCCAGACGAAGCTGTCACAGGCAGAAAGAACCCGTGTAGAATTGGTAGAGGAATGAATGGTCAGATCGATGGCAACGGTACTGTCGCAACCATTGACACCGACAAAATTTTGTGCATAGATGCCACTTTCTGTGTAGAAAGTGCCTCTCCACGCGAAGCTATCGCAAGCGGTGTATTGGGTGATAAAAAGCAGGGTGTCGATCACATCCAACTCCAGGGAAACATATAGGCTGTCACATCCCGAGATACTCTTCAATGCGCGGTAATAAGTACCCGAAGTCATCAGGGTGGTATCGCCAAAAGTGTAACTTTCGCCATTACATATCGCAACCGACCTCATTTCGACTTGAGGAATGGAAGTATTTTGTGAGAAATTATCGAGATAATCACATTCGGGATGTAGAAAGTCTTCCTCATCGATGGGATTAAAGCCGGTTTTATCCGAGTTGACCACCATAAAGAGAGCAGTCAGATTAGCAGCGGAAAAAGTATAACTCAGATTGGTGAGACTTCCGCCGGGAGGAATATCGGACGTGGTATAATAGATGCCGATCAGTGTTCCCCCGGCTTGTGGATCTCCATTGAAGAATGCCACGGGCATTCCTGCA
>JALUTR010000317.1 GCA_027021785.1 Fidelibacterota bacterium
GGAATTGGTGGAAATTCATCCCTGTATCGGGTACAGTAATGAAAGAATGTGGCTGTTCCTGGCCGAGGAATTGGTGCCGACAAAGACCAACACCGATCACGATGAATTTATCGAATTGATGCCGGTGCCCGTTAAGGAAGCGGTCGACATGGTTTGGACCGGGGAAATAACCGACGTCAAGACAATTATCGGAATATTGTGGGCGGACAGATTGTTACGGTGAACAGGTACACGGATTCCATTCCGACGTAATACCCATATTTTTATCATTATCGGTTTATCATAAGTGATTACCGAACAATTGTATTTTTCACTTTATTGATCCACGTAGCCGGCGGATTGGTGTTAACGTCCCCTCCTGTCATAGGAGGGGACCAAAGGGGTGGTATAAAAAAATTGAATACATCCTTTTAATAACGGAGTATTAATTCGGAGAAATAAAGTGTTGAACTTGTTTCCAAACATTTGAACGGTGAATAGTCTTGTTGTCAATAGACATTAACAAAAGCAAAGACCTAAGAATATTGAGGAGCAATCCTTTTCCAAGGTCCCCCTTTTTTAATTTGTGGAACAGTTATCCGGAAGAAAAAAGGATTTAATCAGATATTATGACCACCCTCTACCCCCTCCTCCTACCCGCGACTTCGTCGGGACAGGCATGCGGGGGTGGCGCTCAGAAAAATTCGGATTACAATGTTGGAAAAGATATTGATTTTGCCCAATATATGGTTCACCGCTGCAATCCGCCGGCCGGTGGATTGCAGGATCATTTTGGGTAAGCGAAAATTTGAATCAGTATTGAAAAATACGATAGAGTATTGGTAATTGTTTAATACGGCAAACGACAGTTCCTGACCGGTACATTATTGTCCCATGCATAAAAATCTTTCCGAACAAATTAAAGAACGGGCCCATGAACTGGGGTTTCAGAAAGTCGGCGTTACCCGGGCGGACTTTATTCCCCAAGCCGCGGCCGACCTGGAATCCTGGCTGAAAACCGGGGGCCATGCTTCCATGCGGTGGATGGAAAAACGGAAAAACGAACGCGGCAATATTTTTTCCTATTTCCCGGAAGCGAAATCGGTCATTTCATTGGGAATGAATTATTATACCGGAGTAAGTGGCGAAGTAGTGGGGCGTGGGAAGGGCCGGTTGAATTTCAGTAATTATGCCTGGGGGGACGATTATCACGATTTGATAAAACAACGCCTGTATTATTTATTAACGTTTATCAGGGACCTGGTGGAAGGGGTAAAGGGAGTTGTGTGTGTTGACACTTCGCCGGTGATGGAAAAAATCTGGGCCCAAAAAGCGGGATTGGGATGGCAGGGAAAACATACGAATCTGATTACCCCGGATTACGGAAGCTGGCTGTTTCTGGGGGAAGTTATCGTGGATGTCGAACTGGAATATGATCCGCCTTTTGACCGGGACCTGTGTGGTACATGCACCGCCTGTATTGAGGCTTGT
>JALUTR010000318.1 GCA_027021785.1 Fidelibacterota bacterium
GAACGCCCTGGGTATCCCGCTTCTTCCGCTCATGATTGACGGTGATTACAGTTATGTATCCGTTGATTCGGCGAAAACGTACTCACCAAAGAAAGTGAATGTCCGGGGAAGAAATCTTACCGGCGAATTGAATTTTATATTGACCAAAGGGAATTAGCTTCCCGTGGCGTACCGAAAAGCCGTCGGGATTCGGGATGACTTATCAAGGTAAACGAACGTAATTCGTTTTACCGCCGCAGGATCGGGATATCTTGCGAGATCAGGTTGGAGAAGGAAACCGACCCCCGGTTTCCGGTAGGGATATAGGGGACAGTCCTGCGAAATCATTTTTCTTCCCATGCCGGGCAGAGTAAATGTTTGTAATCGCACCAGTCACAGTGGAATCCTTTACAAGGGTTGAATTCCTGTTTGCGAATGCCCTCACCGACTTTCCGGATATCTTCCCGGAAAAGCGACAATTCTTCAGGAGTAAATGTGTGTGCTTTCAACGGGTTTTCTTCCTCGCGTAAAAAGAGTAACGCCGCTGATTCCGGCAACCCGCCGAATTCGAGATCAGCATGGCTCTCCAGGAAAATACTGTAAATTGCCAGTTGCAGGTTCTTTTTGGGGTCCGTGGGTGTTCTGCTGGTTTTATAATCCACCACCCGGTATCCCCGGAGCCCCTTATCGATACGATCGATTTTTCCGCGGATGTTGATGCTTTCCAGGTCAAAGGAGAATGTCAGTTCCCTTTCCACCACCGTGACCGGATGCTCTTTCAGAAACCGGTAATACCGTTTTAATATATCAATTCCCTGTTTTTTAAATTCAATTTCGCGCGCGGTGTACTCAAATTCCCCCTCTTGCCAGTAATGATCAAGCAGTTCCAACAGATGCTTTTCCGTTTGTGTTTCTCCCGGTTTATGGAATTGTTCCAGAACCCGGTGAATGATGTTCCCAAAGACCAATTGCGGTTTGCTGGCTAATTCGGGAACCTTGTCGATGTATCCTAACCGGTATTTCAAAGGGCACTGTTGATAGGTGTCAATCGCACTGGCGGAGAGTACCAGTGTTTCCGGTGATTCCGGGCGATGCGGTTCCTTCAGGGCCTCTTTCAATTCGGTTTCCCAGGGCTGATTTCCCCAGACGACGTCTTTCTCCAGTTCCAGATCGTTAATTCGTTCAATGATCCTTACAAAATCATGAACTTTGGCAAATTGATTGTTCGCCAATGCGTCCGTTAATCGTTGTTCATAATGGTTGCGTAAGGTGGAAAATGTTGACGCATCTTCTGGTAGTTCCGGTGGATTCATTTCTAAAACCTCAAGTAACTGGGTTGGAATTTCTTTAACAAACGGGGAAGTGGCCCGTTTGGGGGCCAACAGAAATAAACGTTCCTGTGCGCGGGTTACGGCCACGTAAAAGAGGCGCCGTTCTTCCTGTAAATGGTGCTCCTTGGGAGTTAACTCGGTTGCGTCGATGTATTTAAGCCATTGCGCCGGGGGGCGATCCAACAGGACGTTGGGACGATAGGATAAGGGAAAACTTTGGGAGCGATTGAAGGGAATGATGACAACCGGGAATTCAGCGCCTTTGGCGCCATGAATCGTCTGGATGTATACCGCCGGCTTTTTTCGTTTGATCGAGGGCGTTTTGGGCGCCACGGTCTGCGCATATTGCAACGTGGCGATATAATTGGCAAAATGATGCAAGGTGTTGTTTTCACGATGCCGCCGCGTGAAATCCATCGATTTTTTAAGAAAATCACTGAGATTAACAATCGCGATCCGGTCCGTCCATTCGTAACGTTTTATCGGGGAACGAAACAGGCCGATGAAGGCGCATATTTCCCAGACCATTTCCGCGGCGTTCTTTTTGGCGCACAGCTTACGTAAGTACCGGATTTTATCAAGCAGCTTCTCGATTAATTCGTTTTCCGGGAATCGAATCCGGGAGGAATCATTCATTATTAAATCCAGGCGCGGTGTTTTGTCTCGTTTTTGATATTCCCGGTACAAGCGGTGAGCCGTTTCATCATTTATTTCAGTGGCCAACAACCGGAAGAAAGCGCTGTCGGAATATTTTCCGTTACCAATAACCTGACACCAGGCAACCAGGTCGCGAATGACCGGAATCTCGAAGTAACCGGTGGTAAACACCTGGGTGGGGATATGGCGGGACTGAAGATGCTCGGCAACTGTTTTTACCTGGTTGCGCGTGCGGCACAAAACGGCAATATCGTTATAATTGTAATGGTCAACATCAATCAGATGGTGGATGATTTCCGGGAGAAAACAGACCTGTTCCCTTTGGGTCCCATACAGTAACTGAGGCTTAATTGTCTTGGAGAATGTCTTAGCGGCTTTCAGGTCTTTGATTGTGCGTTCCCGATTATGCTGAATGACGGCATTGGCGATGTCAAGAATCTTCTGGTGTGAGCGGTAATTTTCCGCCAGGGTAATTTCCCGGTAGTCCCGGAAATGGCCGTAGCGCTTTCTGAAATCCTGCAGGTTATAAGCGCTGGCGCCCCGGAAACTGTAGATTACCTGGTCATCATCGCCGACCACCGTGATACTGCCGTGTCCCCGGGCGATCATGCCGATGACTTCATTCAGCGCGTAATTGTTATCCTGGAATTCATCGACAATGATGTGACGGAATTTATTAGTGAGGGATTTGAGGATGGAAGGTTGGCCTTTCATTAAGGCATGGCATTGAAAAATCATGTCACCGAAGTCTACCAGGTGTTGTTCCCTTTTCCAACGTTGGAAGATGGGAAATATCCGTTTCAGGTCGTTTATCTGGGCGACGATATCAGCGTTCATTTCGTCGGTGTCCGGTTCGATCTCCGGTAATTGCGTCGGATCGATCAATTCATCGCGGATGCGGTTGAAGAAGGGAATGAACCCCTTGCTGACCGCCATGATCGGATCCCGGGCGAACAGCGATGATTCAAAGGGGCCCAATTCATCAAACCGCTCCAACAGCATGAAGATGGCGTCACCCTCTTCCATCAGCATGGGGGGGGCAACATTCGACGGGGAGAAATCTTTTACGACCTGATAACAGAAGGAATGGAAGGTGCCGGCCGTGATTGCTTCGGCGGCGGGGCCGATATTACGGACGAGGCGCTCCTTCAGTTCCCGGGCCGCATTTTCCGTGTACGTGATCGCCAGCAGCGATGCCGGGTCCACCCGGTTATGCTCGATCAGGTAAATTATGCGGTATAACAGCGTGGTGGTTTTGCCGGTCCCCGCCCCGGCCAGGATCATTAAAGGTGCCGGCGGGTGAGTAATGGCTTCGGCTTGAGCCTGGTTGGCACGGTCATAAAACATACCGAAAATTAGCCCGGTTCAGGCATCTTCGAAACCGGGAAACAGGGTTTTTTGTGTGAGGTGAATATTGCAAGAGCCAAGAGCCAAGAGCCAAGAGCCAAGAGCCAAGAACCAAGAACCAAATGGTTACTAAATTGTTATAGTTTTATTAATTACGTATCTTGGTTCTTGGAATTTGGTTCTTGGCTTTTTCTATGGTGTTTCTCAGGAGCAATGTTTAATGTCCCCGGCATGGAAAGTTTGTTTTTAACCTTTTGCAGCGATTGGGGTCTAAAGGGACAGGTAAATGAGAAGCGATAATGAACTTATTAAAGACTTCCAATCCGGGCAACAAGCGGCATTCGATGAACTTGTTAAGCGTCATTTATCAACCGTCTATACCTTTTTTCGACGCATTACCGGTGACGATATGGCGGCGGAAGATCTGGCGCAGGATGTCTTTTATAAGTTGTTCAAGCATCTTAAGAAATTCCGGTTTGATGCGGAATTCACAACGTACCTGTTTCGGGTCAACATTAATACCGCCAGTACGTATCTTCGGAGAAGTCGTTGGCGGAACTTGCTTCATCTGGATGAGGCTCCCGAAACAAGTGAAGCGAGTAATGAGAATTGGCAATGGTCGCGGACCGAACTGTGGAATGCCGTGGCCCGGCTGCCGAAGCAACAACGGTTGGTGGTGATAATGCGGATTGCGCAGGAGATACCATACAAGGACATTGCCAGGATACTGGGCACCAGTGAAAGTACGGCCAAAGTGAATTACCATCACGGAATTAAAAAACTAAAAGAGCAATTAGGAGCAAAGTGAGAAAAATGGATTTTGAAGATCAACTGAAATCTGTCATTCGGTCAGGGGAAAACATGCCGGATCAGGAACAGTTCATCTCACGCCTACACCATCGGCGCCGGCAGGAGCTATTGAACCGGCATCGTCTTTTTTCGGGGGTATCAGCCCTGGTTTTATTGGTAATGGTCACGCTCCTGGCAATCAGTCAATTGAATGATCAACCCGGGTACCTGCCCGAAGAGGAATATTATTCCATGATGGATGAGCCGGATTCCGTTCAAATAGCTGAGTTTTTGGATGAAGCGGTTCTTTATCTCCTGGATCAGAGCGACGATATTTGGTCCACGCTGGAATTTCTTACCGAAATTCAATATGAACCCGTTACTAATTTATTGGAGGATAAATTATGAGAACAATAGCACGCGGACTCATCATGATCATGATAGCCGCAACAATAGTGAAAGCACAGGAAACCCCACCCCGGTCAGACCGCGCGGGGAAGATGGAAATGATGGCGATCTGGCGTTTGACGGATGATCTGCAACTAACGGAAAAACAGGCTGAAATATTCTTCCCGCGCTTACGGAAACATCGTGAAAAAATGCGTGAAATCGAGAAACAACAACAGGAGATTATGCAACCCCTTCTGGCAAAAATTGACAAAGGAAAAGAAATAACCAAAAGGGAATTTGAATCCGCGTTAAAAGCCAATACTGATTTGTCGAAGAAGAAGATCGTTATGAAAGCCGAATTCCTGCTCAGTATGGAAGATATATTGAGTCCGGTTCAACAGGTAAAGCTGGCCGTGTTTCAGGAGCAGTTTAAAAAGGAAATAATAAAGCGGATGAAGGACTATCGTTCGCCTTATCCAGAATATCGCGGTCCGAAACGTCGGAATATTTGGTAATGAACCCTATCTTATTGAAAGGAGATAAAGCAATGAAGATGCTATCCGTTTTACTAATTACTACCGGTTTGATGATTGTGGCCTGCGAAAACCGGATTACCGACTCGAGTAATACCGAAGCTGAATTGATGCAATTATTGGATGAAGATGAAGCCCTGGCCTTTGACGGACTGAACGACGGCGGAGCGGTTGACATCGAATATGAGGAGGGTCTCGAAACCGACGGCGCGGCAAAGACGATGATCGACACACTGTGGCCGAAACAGGATGATTACCGAATCCGGTTTGGTCGTCGCATTACGAATGTTGAGACACTCGTGGATTTTGATATTGACGAGGATAACGGGGTTGCCACCGCCGATGTCAATCGTACGATTAACGGGGAGTTTATCGTAGTCGCGCTTGACACCGCCTATACCGTAGTGGACTCATTTGTCAAGCCCTTTGAAAGTGTATTCACCCGTAAGGTCCGTTTTGTCAGGGATGACGGCGGTGAATCCTCCGCGGAGCGAAAACGGTGGCGGGTGGACGCTTTTACCATCGGCGCCGGCGGCGCGGGAAGCAAAGTTGCGATTACTCAAATCCGGGTATTTACCCGCAACGATTCCATTGCCGATTATACTTTCACCGCCGATCAGGTTGGCGACTTGTTTATCACCCGGGATTCAATCCCCACGTTTTATGCCTGGCAACCGATTCGCGTGGAGGTAACCGTTGAAAACGCGGGGCCTGAATTTCCGTATTTGAGCGGCGAAGGAGTAATGCAGCATTATGGTCGTAACCGGCGGTATAAAGCCCGGAAAATAATGTACGATAACGGCCGGTGGGGAGACGCAACCGCGAATGATAATGTGTTCACGCGGGTATGGCGCGTTCACGGTCCGGGCATTGGAAGGCAACAACGGGTATTCCGGTCATTTTTTGATGTGATTGATTTCGGTACCCTGTATGCCGAAGAGGAGAGTGTGAATACCGCGGTCTGGGTTTTGCCGTACCGTTCGGTCAGGCCATAGACTCAATTTCGATTGTTACCGTTGAATACAGGCGCTCCTTTCCGAAGGACGGCGCCTGTATTTGTATAAACGATCCCGTAAAATGTCTCATGTCGTCATGCTAATGTTTCCCAATTTATACGAGACCGTCAGGTTTTTCTCACACAATCACGTTCCACGCATTCCGCCGACCGGCGGATTTTACGTTTCCCTGACGGTCGCTACACTTCATCGGGATCTCCACAACGTTCCGGCACGCATCACGTTTTTATTATCCGGATTATCGACTATTGGGATGCATCGGGGAACCGGCCTAAGTTCAGGAAGTGATTTCCCCATTGAATTGATTAAAAGGAATAGTGATGAGAGAGGTTTACAATTTCAGCGCCGGTCCGGCGATTTTAAATAAAGAGGTCCTGGATGCGGCTTCGCGGGCCGTTAAGGAATACGCGGGATTGGGAATGAGCATATTGGAAATGAGTCACCGCTCGAAGCCCATTATTGCCCTGGTGGAGGAAACAACCGCCCTGGTTAAGGAATTATTGGGTATCCCGGGCGGTTACGAGGTCCTCTGGTTGCAGGGGGGCGCCTCCCTGCAGTTCACAATGGCTCCGATGAATCTGTTAAGTGAAACCGGCACGGCGGATTATGCCGATACGGGTCGTTGGTCGGCGAAAGCGATTAAGGAAGCCCGGCAATTCGGGAACGTCAGGGTCGTTTGTTCTTCCCGGGAATCGAATTACAATTTTATTCCGAAGAATCTCGAACAAAGCAGTGATGCCGTCTATTTGCATATAACCAGCAACAATACCATCTACGGCACACAGTGGAAATCATTTCCGGTTCCTGAAAATAAGAATGGCTATCTGGTGGCTGATATGTCCTCGGATATTTTCAGCAGGCCGTTGGAGATTGAAAGGTTTGGGTTAATCTATGCCGGAGCGCAGAAAAACCTCGGCCCTGCGGGAGTTACACTGGTGATCGTTAAAGA
>JALUTR010000319.1 GCA_027021785.1 Fidelibacterota bacterium
AACAACGAAGTAAGCGAATTAGACGAAAGTAATATGATAACAATCGTAAATCCGATGGATTATTGCTGTTATATCTGGGTTTAACCAGCGACTCTGTCGCAGACCTTGATGCGATTCACGTATAAAAAAAGAGGTTGACAAAATGCCTGATAAGATGTATTATTCCCGAAAACGTTTGCGGTAACGTTTGCATACAATATTAATAGGAGGTATGGCATGCAAAAGAGAAACGGATGTTTGTTTTTTTTAATGACTATTATCCTGACGGGATATTTATCGGCTCAAAGTACGGTCGATAATTTCGAATCGTATACCAATACAACAGAGCTTAAAGCCCAATGGGAATGGAGGGGAATCGTAAACGGATCGACTTTCGACATTGCGTATGAAGCTACCGGTGGGGTTGGCGGTAGTAAAGCGATGAGCACTTCATTCACTTTTACTTCAAATGATGGTACCGACATGAAAGGTTATGCAGGTGGTTCAATAAATAGTGGTTCCGCTGCGGATTGGTCGGCATATACGGGCATTAAAGCCTGGATAAAAGGAACAACAAGCGGACATACCGGTCAATACGTTCAGTTTGCGCTTCACGAAGGTAATGGTGGCTCAGGGAATTGGGGTGATAAGGTACAGTCGGCCAAGATATATATTGACAGCCTGGATGCAAACGGTCAGTATGTATATGTGGATTTCAAGAATTTTACCCGCTATGGTGGATTTGGAGGGACGAGAGATAATGGAATACTGGAATTGAGTGATGTCCGAAGTTTTTTCGTGTTTACGAAATGGGACGGAACTCCCAGTCAAAACAGCAGTCAGACAGTTTATTTTGATGATATTCAGGCAATTTCCTTGGTTCCCGGCGCCGGTGGTACTCTGGATTTTGATGGATCCAATGATTATGTGGATGTTGGAAATGATGCCAGTATAAAACGGTACGCAGCGAGTTTTACAATAGAAGCGTGGGTTAATCTGGATGCATACAGCACCGGCGGGACGTATGACTATGTGGAGATGATATTAAGTAATCGTGGATCGGGCAACATAGGTAGTTATCTGGGGATCTGGGGGGAAGACGCTGGTGACCTTTCGTATGCCAGTCCTTATAAAGTGGGATTCAGCACCGGAACCTCAAGCGGGAATGTAGGCATGGCAGGGACAAGTACAATCGCCGTTGACACTTGGTATCATGTAGCTTTCACTTTCAATTATGCCGGTTCAAACAATAATACGGGGAAAATATACGTGAATGGAATTTTGGAGGCCACAGCGACTTTGAATGACATAAATGACCCCGGTACAAACAGTACTTTTATAGGATATGATTATCAGGCGTCGAATAGCGCTTACCATTGGGATGGAATGATCGATGAAGTCCGCGTCTGGAGCGACGTCAGGACTGAAACGGAAATTCGCGAAAATATGTGTAAAAGATTAACTGGAACAGAAGCCAATCTGGTCGGTTACTGGCGTTTTGATGAATCCGGAGGTACTTCCTGCACCGACAGCAGTCCCAACAGCAATACGGGCACGATGACGAATATGAGTCTTTCCATGTCTGCTAATGACAGGATTTGGTCGGGTGCGCCGATCGGCGATGCCAGCGGTTATGATTATAATGGCTCTACGGCGTCGGATTTCAGTGTGAATCTGACACATTCAGACGGGGACGATATTACCGCCACCGGAACAAGCGGCACGTTCACCGGGCTTCAGGTTTATCGGGTCGATAATATGCCCAATTATGTGCACGCGCCTTCGGGCTACAATAAAATCGGCGGTGTACGTTACTGGGGCGTTTTTCCGATAGGTTCGGCTACTCCTACCTACACGGTCACGTACAATTATGCCGGGCATCCGGGAATAACGGATGAAAGTACGCTTAAACTGGCATACCGATCCGGCAATTCAATGACTTACTGGAAAGATCTGGCCGCAACACTTGACGCGGGGGCAAATACGCTGACAAAAACCGGACAAACCGGAACGGAATACGTCATTGGTTCGACTTCCACTACCGATAATTCTTTACCCGTAACACTCAGTTACTTCGATGCCTCTGTGACGAACAACGGAAATGTGGTATTAAAGTGGAACACGGAAAGTGAAATTGACAATCTCGGGTTTATTGTTGAAAGAAGGGAAGGAGGTAGCGGGTGGACTGAAATTGCGACGTATGTTTCCAATCCTGAGTTGCAGGGTCAGGGCAGTGTAACTTACCGTACGGAGTATTCCTACATCGATAAAGACGTTGAAGAAGGCAAAACTTATGATTATCGACTCGCGGATGTAAGTTCCGATGGGGTAAAGGAATATCACGCCACTCCCCTGCTTGGTTTTACCGTAATAAAACCGATTCCGGGTGAATATAGTGTTTTACCGGCTTATCCGAATCCGTTCAATCCTCAGACAACCATAACGTTCAATCTTCCGGAAGATCAGACAGTACGGCTTGTTATCTACGATATCACCGGTAGGATGGTTAAGGAACTGGTAAACGCCAAATACAATGCCGGTTCCCATTCGATCGTTTGGAATGCCTCGGAAATGGGATCGGGAATGTATTTTTACCGTCTGGAAGCCGGTTCATTTTCCTCTACCGGAAAATTAGCGTTGGTAAAGTAAGCAATCAATTCTTCCGGAAGTTAGCGTTTTTGCGTACGGAACAGGTATCGAACAAGGACGGATAGGAATCAATTACCTTGCCATGGATGTAGCTCCTGGAAATTCAGTCGACTGTCAATTCGATTAGTCGGAATATATTCCGGAGTTTGTTTTGGGTTCAATGAAAGAGAAGATTTTCCCTTGCTGTTACGCCCCTGTCTATGTTTGTAATTCATTCAGCGTTCGTTTCAGCCTTGGACCGGTTTTTCAGTATCGATGACAATAAGATACGCCGGGTTTTGACAGGATAAATGATTATTTAGAAACAACAACCGATATTCGGTTTGTATTTCTGTTCGGTAAAGCGGTGATAACCCTTGGTTCTGTGGGGCACCCGGCAGGGATGCCAGAAGTTGTTGAACCATTCATTTCAACACGATTATATGACGGTCTTATCCGTTTCTTTTGTCGACGTCCTGTCATTGGCAATTTTTAGAAAATACCATTACCGTAAAATATGCTGTTGAAATTCCTTTATCAACTGGACATGATTGGTCGGATAATTTATGTTGGAATACTGTTTGTTTTCGGTTTAACAACATTTTGTTCGGCAGATGTGCCGGTTCAAGTAAAACTTAGTCAACCCGGCACCTTGATTCTGGAAGTATCAATAGACTCCATATGGTTTGATCAAAATAATCGTATCCGTTCCTTGCCGGCCTTATCCGAATACCAAGAACCCGGATTCCCGGTTTTACCGGTTATTTCAGAAGTCTTAATCGGTGTTCCCGCGACGGCATCCATGCAAATATATTCCGGCAAATACCGTAAAATATCATCAATTACACCGGTTATTGCCGGAAACGAGATTGCAAAAGGGATGGACCTTGAAAGACCTTTTAAAAAGTGGTCTGGGGGTAAATTCCCCGCAGAACCTGTCATCCTTCGTTCGATAAAGCCAATTCATAATCGACAGGCGAGTGCAATAAATATTTTCCCAATTCAATATGAGAATAACCACCTGCAATGGACTAACCGGCTAACGATCCAATTAACCTGGAAACCGGTTGACAGGGGCTTTACACCGCGGTTGTTATCGAATACCCGTTTGAAAGACCTCAATCCCCAGCGGCGGAAGCGGACGTCTGGTTTTTCTCGTTCCCTTCCAAAGTATCAATTTTCCGAGCGCCTTGCCAGGATCACCCTGGATACCACCGGTTGGTATGCCCTCACTAAATCCGAATTGGCGGATAGTGGACTTTCTTTGCGTGGTGTTGATCCGCGAACTTTCCGGCTCTGGAACCGGGATAAGGAAATCCTGCTATTCATTGAGGGAGAGGAGGATGGTTCTTTTGATACCGGTGACCGGATTATCTTTTATGGTGAAAAGAATCCGGCGCCGGAAGGCGCGTCATACCGGAACAATTTTTACACGGATGAAAATGTGTACTGGTTAACATGGGGTGAAGAGCGGGGCGCCCGTTATTTACCCGAAAGCGCCTATCCCGATCTTCCTCCGGACCGGGTCTTCCGTCCGACAACCTATACCGACACCGAACATATCGAACGTGATGAATATTTTGATCGTCTCGGAGATATGGGACTACACCGGCAATGGGACACCTTCGATCATTTTTTTATGAATCCCCCCATTTATGTGGGAACGGCGGTGGATTTCGTGGTAACGTTGCCCGCTCCTAAAATCTCAAACACCCTGGATTTTGCAATCCAACTGGAGATCCAGGGAATAACCGCGAGTACGCACAAAATCCAGGTTTTGGTCAATGATCGTTTAATCGGGAACGCTTCCTGGACCGGCCAACAGTCCTTCCGTCTCACCGGTAACTTAGGGCAGGATTATCTGAAATCCGGGGTAAACACGGTAACGATCCTGAACCTGGAAGAAGCCGATCAATCCAACCGTTATGACCAGGTGTACCTGAATTGGATTGATATTACTTATAGTCGTTTATATAAGGCCTGGAAAGATGAAATCATCTTCACGCGCGATAGTAATCTTCCGCTTACGACCCAGTTTGAAATAGGCGGGTTTTCCAGTCCGCGGATTTACATCTTCAAGGCCGGAGTGTCACACCTGCAGGATTTTATCGTAGTCTACGATACACAGGGCCAAACCTACACTGTAGTATTGCAGGACTATATAAGCGGTGCAACGCCGGAGTACCACGCCTTTACGGAAAGTAAATTAAAAACGGTGAAAAACATAACACCGACGGACCCGCTTGAACCGATTCTTCCGGCGGGCGGAAAACCATACGTGATTATCGCTCCCGATTCCTTCCGAACCATCCTTGAACCCCTGGCGGCTTACCATGATGGCGTAATTATCGATGTCGATGATATTTACCGACAATATTCGGGGGGCGTAACCACACCCTACGCGATTAAGTCGTATTTGACCGATGCCTACCGGAATTGGACCCCGCGTCCGAAAGCGGTTTTAATCGCCCTGCAGGGCAAATGGTTCGGTTTTAGCGGCGGAGCCGTTTCGGTGGGCGATTTCATCCCGGCCATGAAAATTCAGACCGTTGGTTTCGGCGCGGTCGCTTCCGATTTCTGGTACGCGAATGTGGAAGGGGAAGACCTGGTCCCCGAATTTGCCGTCGGCCGATTTCCTGCTCATAACCGGCGGGAACTGGAAACAATGGTTAGCAAAACAATGACGTATCTAACGCGGGATTATCAATCCTGGGAGAACAACGTGTTGATGATCGGGGGTTACGAGGCGACCTTTAAGGAACAGTCGGAAACGTTGATTCAAAGGATAATCGAACAGAATTATTTCCCAACCAGGTTGTACATCGATAAATATTCCGAAGGTGGAGCTTTTTTCGGAAACACGGATTCCTTGTTGGTCTTCTTTAACAAGGGGCTGAGCTATGTGAATTTTTTCGGTCATGGCGGCGGTGCCGTGTGGGGTGACCGGTCACTTTTTACCCTGGAGGATCTCGAATCCCTGGCGAATGGCGTCAGGCAACCGTTCGTAACCAGCATGACCTGCTTTACCGGTGACGTAACCAATCCGAACGCTTTGGGCCGGCGGATGGTGTCGTTCGAAAACGGTGGGGCCGTGGCCTGGTTCGGCAGCGCCGGGTTGGGCTGGATTATTAATGATTATTTGCTTCTGCAACCATTGCACCGGCTGCTTTTCTCCGGGCGGGAGATGAGCATCGGGGAAATGATCAACCGGGCCAAGGTGGAATATCTGGCTACCAACGATCTGTTCCCGAACATAGCTGTTTCACAAGTGTACCAATTTAACCTGACCGGTGATCCGGCGCTGAGATTACGCAGGCCGCTTCCGGCGGAGCTGACGGTGGCTCCGACGGATCCGGAACCGGGGACGGAACTTCAGTTGACACTGCCTCAATCCGGCGCTGATTCCCTCTCATTGGCAATGTATGATGACCGGTTTTTCCCGGTGGACCGCCGATGGATGTCCGGCGTGGGTAATCCTTCCATTACCTATGAAATACCCGATACCATCGAAACCGGCCGGTACCGAATTAATGTATCGTATAAAAGACAGGAGAATTTATACCGCTCAGGGGGCGCGCTGATGGTGTCCGGTTCCTTGGTACGGATCGTGGATATTTCCCCGGAACGCCCGACCGCTTCGGATTCAATCCGGGTCAGAACAACGGCACAGGATCGCCAGGGTATCGATTCCGTGCAATTGTGGGTAAACGGGTTATTCCGTTCGGATATGATCGACGTTGGGAATAATCAATTTGAGCTGGAAACACCGTTGCCGCCTCAGGCTCCGGGGAGTATAATCAGTTTGCAATGTCGGGTGGTGGATGGCCGGGGCAATGTCACTTTCAGCCCGGAGAAACAGTTGAAGATTACCCAGCTCCCTGATTTCGTGCCGGATAGCATTCATTTCAGAGTTGACGGACAAATCTCACTGGCAGCCCGGGTGCAAAATTTAACCGGTGGCGCCGGGAATGTGACCGTGGATTTCCAGCGTGAAGTCTCCGATGCATGGGTATCACTGGGCAGGGATACATTGCATTTCGCTGGAAAGGGAAAATTATTGGCGGCCGTTCCCGGTGCCTTCCCGACGGGAAAGCACGCTTACCGGGTAATTACCACAGCCGATGAGCTCTTGTCCTACCGGGGCAATGATACCCTGATTACCTTCCTGGAGACAGCCGCTTTCCGGGTTACTCCCGAGCTTGGAACCACCGGAGATCTGAATACTCACAGCGTTGTGGGGCTGGAGGGCGTCGAACTCGAAATCCCTGCCGGTGTCGTTCAGGCTCCTTTTATTATTGAAATGCGAAATCGGAATATTACAATACCTGTTACCCAACCTGATTTTATACCCGACACGCTTGATCCGCGGCGCCTGG
>JALUTR010000320.1 GCA_027021785.1 Fidelibacterota bacterium
AGATAATGGCGCGGAGGATACTGTTGGAACGGACGATGGCCGCGATAAAATTGACCTGTTTGTAAAAAATTCAAATACGGCCTTTCTGATGAACACGTTTATTTCAAACATGAAATCTTCTCCTCATCGCTTTTCGTTTATCCATTTTCGTGATCCCGATTCAAACGGCCATTCTTACGGATGGGGGAGCGCCGCTTATAATAATTCCGTGAAATTGGTTGATAAGTATCTCGGCCAACTGTTTGACCTGATCGATAACGACACCACCTTTACTAACAAGTCCGTTATTATTCTTACGGCTGATCATGGAGGTGTTTACAATGGTCATTATGACAATAAAAATAGAATTATATACACTATTCCATTCTACGCGTGGGGGCCGGGAGTGCCTGCCGGAATGGATTTATATGTGCTTAATGCCGACAGCCGACGGGATCCTGGAACGGGAAGACCGGATTATCTGTCATCACCGCAGCCAATCCGAAATGGCGATGCAGGCAATCTTGTGACCAGCATGTTTAATCTGGAGCCGATATCCGGGGCTACCATTAATGCGTTCCAGGACCTCAGAATTACCGTCCCCGGTGGGAGGGAAGATTTGCCGGAAGTAACTATATTGAGTCCGGTTGTTGATCAGGTATTTTATGAAAACGACACGATCAGGATTGATGTTTTGGCAACCAGCAATCGTGGAAATATCGCCAAAGTGGAGTTTTTCGCAAATTGGAATTCTATCGGAACGGATACCACAGCGCCTTATTCATTTGCGTTGGGCGGTCTGTCCTTGGGAAATTATATAATTACCGCGAGGGCTGTTGATTCCTCTGGTATTGGAGCTACCGCAAGCGCGAAGATCAAAGTTATCGAAACGGTCTCAATAGATGCGCAGGAATCACTGCCGACGGGGTATTTCCTGTGCGAAAATTATCCTAACCCATTTAATCCCGTTACAACGATTTCGTTTGGTTTGCCGGTCAACGGTAATGTAAAAATCACTATTTTTAATGTGCTTGGAAAACCGGTTGCAGATTTAGTAAATGAATGGCACGAAGCCGGTAATTACAGTGTGGTCTGGAATACGCACGGCTTGCCCAGCGGGACTTATTTTTACCGGATACAGGTGAACGATTTTATCCAGACCCGGAAGATGGTATTGCTGAAATAAACTTTCAAACATTGTATTTCCCACTTTGCCGGTATTATCCGCCAATCCGCGTAAATCAGTGGCAAGATTTCCATTTTTTATGAAACCGTTATTATTCGGGGTTGAGATTCTCTTTTCATAGCCTCCCCCCGTGTGGGGAATTTCTCGGAATATACTAAAGACCAGGGGCCTTTATTTTTCGTAAAGGGGGATCGATTATTATTGTGTCGCAGTAATCGTTTTTCCAGGTCTTGCGTATGACCAATATACAGCCTGTTCTGTTGATTCTTTATGATATAAACAAAGTACATTAGAGGAGCGGGACCGACGAGACTTGAACTCGCGACCTCTGGCTTGACAGGCCAGCGTTCTAACCAACTGAACTACGATCCCGGTTTTTAAACGGCTTTGTTTTTATCGCGATAAATCAATGCAAGGGGAATAAGAATCACGTATCCGAAAAAGAGAATAATGGGAGCAAGCGTTAAACTCTGAAAACTGTTTACGTCTCCCAAAGCCATGATTATGTACCCCAAAATAATAAGTAGCACACCACTGCCGAAAATCAGGTAATTTTTATTATTGAAGGTCCAACCTTCAAACAATTGTAGATCTTTAGCTTGTTTTTTTTTGCCCATTGCGGCGCGAAAGTTAAGGCTGTTATATAGTGATCCAAAACATTTTTCGGAATAGAACCGGGATTAGAATGGTGACACTTATTCCAAACCAAAGTCCGCACCTTGAATTCTTGTGGATTCTTCTCCGGGCGTGATTTTGTTTCCGTTTTTTGCCTGAATTTACGCTTTTTCCCAATCCGGGATATTCCTACAAGCTCTTGCTGCAACAATTAAAAGATTTATACTTTCCTTCAAGGGTGAATAATAAAATTCAGGCTATAAATTGACTTTACTCGATTATTGCCCTTAATTTCGCCCCCCGAAAATGAACCCTTTGCACTCTATTAAATTGATAAATAAAACAGCCCTTTTTCTCTTAATGATCGTCCTGTCAAGTTCGCTGGCATTTTACGGGATTATCATTAATTGGCCACAAGACAATCCCTACGATGAAGTAAGAATCGAAATCCCCAAAGGAGCTACCCTGAGTGAAATTATCCGTATCTTGGATGAGCGTCGGATACTATCAAATAAAAAAGCCTTTTTGGTAGCCGTGAAGTTATTAGGCTATGAAACCGACATCCCGGCCGGGATTTTCATTTTAAAACGGGCCAAGACGAATTACCGCATTATCGATCAACTGGTTAACGGATCGCCGATTTTAAGGAAGGTCACTATCCTGGAAGGATGGACCGTTAAGCGAATCGCAAAGCTATTGGCCGAGCGGGTGGACGTCAATGAAGATCGCTTTTTGCAATTATGTAACGATCCTCAGTTGGCAAGACAACTGGGTGTCCCCGCTCCTTCAATGGAAGGATTTCTTTTCCCGGAAACCTATTATTTTTATGAAGGGGAAACGCCGGAAAGTATCATTGCCACCATGGTAGCCACATACCGGAAAACCGTGCAGGATGAAGTCCGGGCCCGTGCCGCCGAAATTGGTTTCACGGAGCTGGAATTGATTACTCTGGCTTCGATCATTGAAGGAGAGGCTATTTACGACAGCGAACGGGCAACGATCTCGGCCGTGTATCATAATCGTTTGAAATTGGGGATGAAACTGCAGGCCGATCCGACTATCCAATATATTATAAGCGACAGTCCCCGCCGATTGTTAAATAAGGATCTGAAAATTGATTCTCCTTATAACACGTATTTATACTATGGATTACCTCCCGGACCAATTAACAACCCGGGAAAGGGATCCATTCTTGCTGCACTTTACCCGGAAAATAATGACTATCTGTATTTCGTGGCACGTGGGGATGGTTACCATACCTTCTCGCGAACTCAGCGGGATCACAATCGGGCCAAGAAAAAATTTCAACGGGTCAGACAGAAACTAAGACGCGAACTAAAACGAAAAGAACAGGGATAGGATACAACGAATGAGTCTGAAAAAACTAAATAAAACACAACGTGCAGCCGTTGAAACGGTAGAAGGACCTGTTTTGATCTTTGCCGGGGCTGGTAGCGGAAAAACCCGTGTGTTAACCCATAAAATATCCTATTTGATCCGGCAGGAAATGTATAAACCCGAAGAAATACTTGCCGTAACCTTTACCAACAAGGCTGCCGGGGAAATGAAAACGCGGGTGGAAAAGCTGTTGCGCAGGAAAGATTTAACGCTTTATATCGGCACCTTTCACTCGATTTGTGCCCGGTTATTACGACGGGAGATTCATCATTTGGGATATTCCTCGAATTTTGCCATTTACGATGTTCAGGACCAGGTGTCGCTGATAAAAATTGTACTGGACCGTCTGGGTATTTCCAAGGACATGCTCAAGCCTTCAGTGGCCCAATCGAAAATTAGTTTTTATAAAAATAAAATGATGTCCCCAGAGGATGTGTCGACGTTGGCCAATAAAGTGATTGAACGGAAATTGGTCGATGTGTATTTCGGCTACCAGGAAGCCTTGAAAACAAATAATGCTCTCGATTTCGACGACCTGCTTGTTTTTCCCCTGGTCTTGTTTGAAAAGCACCCTACGATTTTGAAAAAATACCAGGAAAAATGGAAATATATTCTGGTTGATGAATATCAGGACACCAATCGTCCGCAATTTTTATTTGTCAGTAAGTTGGCGGAGGCCCATCAGCAAATAAGTGTAGTGGGGGATGACGATCAATCCATTTATGGCTGGCGCGGAGCGGATGTCAGAAATATCCTCGATTTTGAAAAAACTTTCCCCAACTGCGCAATCTTCAAATTGGAAAAGAATTACCGATCGACACAAATGATCCTGTCTGCCGCCATGTCGGTGGTTAAGAAAAACCGGCATCGCGCGGAAAAGGAGTTGGTAAGCGTAAAAGGAACCGGGGAGAAATTGGGCCTTATCGAAACCATCGATGAAATGGAAGAAGCCGACGCGGTGGTTTCAGCCCTGGAAAAAGAAATCAAACTCAATAAACGGAATTTCAACGACTTTGCGGTTTTGTACCGTACCAATGCCCAGTCACGTGCCATGGAAGACAGCTTCCGCAGGATGGGGATTCCTTATAATATTGTCGGCGGGGTCCGTTTCTACGATCGCAAGGAAGTAAAGGATTTATTGGCGTATCTGCGTTTGATTACCAATCTTAAGGACACGATTTCCCTCCGCCGGGTGGTGAACTTTCCACCACGGGGAATCGGTCTGAAAACCGTTGATAAATGCATAAAACAAGCCGAGAAAACGAATACCGAACTTTTTCAGGTGCTGGCAGATCCTTCCCGGATGGAAATCCGCGGAAAACAGGCCGAGGCGCTTAAATCCTTCTATGATATAGTCCGGAAATACCATGACCTGGTGGATAAACTGAGCGCCGGTGAATTGGTTCGGTCCCTGGCCGAAGAGACCGGATTTATCAATTATTATAAACAATCCGAGCTCCAGGAAGACCAGGAACGATTACAGAATGTCAATGAATTGCTCAACAGTGTCGATGCCTATACGGCCGAGAATCCTGACCAGGGACTTAGGGGCTTTTTGGAGCAGGTTGCATTGCTGTCGGATATTGATCAATGGAATGATGAAGAAAACCGCGTAACCTTGATGACCGTCCACGCGGCCAAAGGGCTTGAATTCCCGATCGTGTTTGTCACGGGTCTGGAAGATGGTTTATTCCCGCTTTATAATTCGCTGAACGATCCCCGGAATCTGGAAGAAGAACGGCGGTTGTTTTATGTCGCTTTAACCCGGGCCAAGGAAAAGGTGTTCCTGATGTACGCGACTCAGCGTCGCCGCATGGGCGCTGATTATGATGTGGGCCTGGTATCACGCTTCATTCGTGAGGTCCCGGAGGATTATCTGGAAGCGATTCCGTTCTCATCCGCCCTCACACGGAAAGTGATTCCCACCACTTCGGGAACAACCAGGGTAAAAATAACCCGTACGGTAACAACCTTCGATGATTTTAAAGTTGGCGACTACGTTGAACACGCTATTTTCGGAATCGGGAAAATAATGGCCTTAAGCGGAACCGGGGAGAATCAACGGGTCGGCGTTGTTTTTAAAGACGGTGTCAAAAAGAAATTGATTGTAAAATTCGCTAATCTAAAGAAAATCGATAACCCCGTTAATTTTTAAATCAAAATTTCCGCAAAAAAGTCCCCGGCACTTTCAAAGTGCCGGGGACTTTCCATGCTTTATTAAATGATCCCTGATAAATTATGTTTTATGTAATGGTCTCGCTTCTGTAGTTTCTATGAGACTCATTCTCATTTAGGGGGGATTGTTATGGATGATATCAGGGAATTAAAACGGGTTCTGCATAAGGAAAACCTGCGTTACACATCGCAAAGAAAAGCGGTATGGGATGAATTATGCTCTTCCAGTGACCATCGCGATGCGGAGAGTATTTATCTGGCATTACGGAATAGTGGTATCCGGGTTTCCAGGGCCACCGTTTACCGAACTATCGAAGTCCTTGTCCGACACAATATGGTGCGAAGATTGGACCTGGGCGACGGCCGGAGCCGTTATGAAAATAAATTGGATCCTAAACACCACGACCACCTTATTTGCCTGAGTTGCGGGCGGATTGAAGAGTTCGTGGATCCTGATATTGAGAAACTTCAGGAGAAAGTGGCTGAAAAACACCAATTCGCCCTGAGGAAACATATCCACCAATTATTCGGCTATTGCAAAGATTGTCAATAACATGACTATTTGGTACATGAAACCCGGTGAGACCGCGAAAATCAAAGGTTTATCCGGTGATTCGCATTTGCAGTCCAGGTTGGTTGAATGGGGATACTGCTCTGTGTGTGGACCGATTGATTAAAAAGGCGCCCCGGGAGGATCCCGTCTAATTGAAAGTCTGTGATTATTGTCCGTCAATTTTATACCGTGGGAAGAGATCCGAAAAGCGATCAATGTCCTGTTCCGGAACAACAAAAAAACCGTCGTCACAAGGTTAAGTAAACTGTTTTTTCAATTTCAGGCTTTTATTCCTGGCTATGCCAAATTGTTCATAACCCAAGGACTCATACAAATGGATAGCACGGGTATTATTGGAAACCACGCGCAGCGTTACCATCGGAATGTTTATTCTTTTTGCGACTGATTCCACTTTGCGGATTAATTGTTTGCCATAACCGAAACCACGGTATTCTCTGGCCACGAAAAGATGGAACAAGTGAACCCGCCTTTCCTTCCGTAATATTTGCAGACTGACATGACCGATAATCAGCCGATTTTGTTTCAATACAAAGGTTTGAATATTGTCATGGTTGTAGGAAGAATCGATCCAGCGCTGAAAATTGAATGGATATCGCTGTCGCGGATCGGTCAAATTCAAATCTTTGGGGTTTCGAAACCAATTTGTCAAACAGGCCTTCAGCACTCGCCGATCATTCGGATTCGCATAGTCGATTGACTCAATAGTAATCTTGTTCATGGTATAATTTACGACCGCCATCTGCTTATCGATATAATTTCAATTGCTGTTTTTATCCGTCCATACAGAATCCGTAGAGGTGGATGAATGCTGAAACATCATTTCAAAATGATGAGTTGCGACCGCGGTGGATGTCGCCAATCCCGGTAACCGATTCTATAATTCACAGGCATACGTTTCGAATGATCACGTTTCATGTCTCCCTCATAACGTTTCCCCTTCGCCGGGGTCTCCACTGCGTTTCAACACACATCCCACCATCCGGTGGACAACGTGATCGATGGTGGAAATGGCGGGGAAATTGAGATACTATTGGTGTTGGTG
>JALUTR010000321.1 GCA_027021785.1 Fidelibacterota bacterium
AATTAAAAATGAACGGACAGGGTAAATTTCGTCTTGCCGATCAACCGGAGTTGATCGATGGTGTTGTGTACCGCGTGTCGCTGCAAGGGACAGACCGTACCGGTAATCTCAGTGAACCGGTTACCGTCGGGGGCGTCCACTATGATATCAGTCCGCCGAAACTGGCCATCCTTGCGCCGCAAAACGGCGCTTATGTCAATCAACCGTTGATTGATTATTCTTCCGATGAGGACCTTGCCGAAGGAACAATTCGGTTCGCGGCCATCGGGGGCGCGGAGGACATGTATTCGCCCCATGTGGTTTCCCTTGAAAACGACCGGTTGAACGGGGGGGAGCATCAAATTGATTTATCGTCGCGGCTTGACCTGACGGACGGTACCGTGTACCGGATTGAGTTTGTGGGAATCGACCGGGCGGGCAACGTGGCCGACACGGTGTACATAGATTCCGTTGTTTACGATGTAACGCCACCGTTGTTAACGATGATTTATCCCCTAAACGACGCGGCCATCAAGGATGCCACGGTTTCGTTTGTGTTTAATGAACCGTTGGCGGCGGCCGAATTTCGCTGGGAATGGATTTCCGGAACTCCCGATTCCCTGGTTCCCCATATTGTGCCGCTGGAAGGGGAGGAACTGCAACCCGGTGAAAAAATTCATATCGAACTGAAAAACCAGCCCATATTAACCGATGGAACCGTCTATTCAATCTATTTTGTCGGTGAGGACCTGGCCGGAAACGAGAGTCAGCCGGTAACAATCGAAAATGTACTTTTCGATGCGGTTCCGCCGTCTTTCTCGGAAATCAGTCCCCTCGGTGGTGAAGCGGTCAACCATACGAATATCTCTTATCGGTTATCGGAGAACCTGAAAGAAGGGTACGTAACATGGATCCGTACCGGCGGTGAACCCGATCCGAACGCGCCTCATCGTGTACCTTTTGTCGAGGAGGAATTGGAAGGTGGGATGCATGAAAGTATTACTTTAAGTAATATGTCTTATTTACAGGATGGCAGTATATATCGAATTACATTTGAAGGATCCGATCATGCCGGCAATACCGCCGAACCCGTTACCGTGGAGAACGTGCTTTACGATATTTCGGCGCCTGAAATAACCGTGGACTACCCCCGGTCTTTTCAGTTCTTACCGGACCGGAATATCGCTTATTCTGTGTCCGAAGATTTGGCGGAAGGGGCAATCACCTGGCGAAGCACCGGTGGTGTTCCCGACACGCTTGCGCCCCATGTAATCCATTTGGATGCGGAACAGCGCACAGCCGGGTACCATTCCTTTGAATTCAGCGGTACGGTGTTGCCGATCCTTGAGGGTGTGACCTATTCCCTTACCATCACCGGGAAGGACCGCGCCGGCAATCAGGCGCCGACCGTTGATATTATCGGCGTAAATTACGATTTCACGCCGCCCCGTGTGGAGTTGGCGGCCCCCGACGGG
>JALUTR010000322.1 GCA_027021785.1 Fidelibacterota bacterium
AAGAGATTTTGCAGCAGTTGTCGACTCGGGACAAGCGGAAGTTTGATGAAAAATACGTCAAAGTCATATTTACTTCGGCTTTTTACAATTCGGGAATTTACACCATCCACAATGAGTTTGAGGTGGAAAAGTCAGCGACAGAAAAGGGCTATGTAGATATTTTATTACAAAAACGCCCACCTTTTGAGACCAAGTATCAATTTGTGATCGAGCTGAAGTATGTCAAAAAATCAGAGGCCGCCAAGGCAGCCACAGTAAAAGCCGAAGCCATAGAGCAACTTAGGGGCTATCTCCGGCATGACCCATATCTACAAAAGCTGGAGGATTTGAAAGCATACTTGGTGATCTTTGTGGGAAATGAGGGAGAGTTTGTGGAGGTGGTTTAGCCTTTTGCCACTGAACAGGCAGAGCACTAAGGAAGATTTTTTTTAAAACCACCGAGTGGCACAGAGGAAAAACCAGCAAAAACTCTGTGCAACTCATATTACGCTGTGGTTTTTTTAATTTGACTCCAGAGGTTTTTTATTGAACCACAGAGTCGAGAGAGTTTCACAGAGCAGAAGCTATCAAAAGCTCTGTGCAACTCACATTACGCTGTGGTTTTTTAATCCAACTCCAGAGGTTTTTTATTGAACCACAGAGTCGAAAGAGTAACACAGAGCAGAAGCTATCAAAAACTCTGTGCAACTCACATTACGCTGTGGTTTTTTTAATCCGACGATAGAGTTTTTTATTGAACCACAGAGTCGAGAGAGTTTCACAGAGGAAAAACCAGTAAAAACTCTGTGCAACTCATATTACGCTGTGGTTTTTTAATTTGACTCCAGAGGTTTTTTATTGAACCACAGAGTCGAGAGAGTTTCACAGAGCAGAAGCTATCAAAAGCTCTGTGCAACTCACATTACGCTGTGGTTTTTTAATCCAACTCCAGAGGTTTTTTATTGAACCACAGAGTCGAAAGAGTAACACAGAGAAAAAACGATCAAAAACTCTGTGTTACTCATACTACTCTGTGGTTTTTTCAATCCGACTCCAGAGGTTTTTATTGAACCACAGAGTCGAGAGAGTTTCACAGAGGGAAAACGAGTAAAAACTCTGTGCAACTCATATTACGCTGTGGTTTTTCTTTAGCCACTAAGCCACAGAGCACTAAGAGGGGCACTAAGGAAGAGTGCGCAAAGGATGCAATGTGTCTCATCTGGCAGCGAAGCAATCTCACTTCTGTTTTCATATTCAAATAATCCATATCTTTACAAGGTAGCAAAGCGAAAATCACTATGATAAAAATTCCTTATGGGATCAGTAATTTTGAAACCCTTGTCAATAGAGGGCAATACTATATAGATCGCACGATGTATATAGAGCAGTTGGAAGCCTTTTTTTCCAGCTACTTGTTTTTTGTCCGTCCGCGCAGGTTTGGCAAAAGTTTGTTTCTGTCTGTCTTGGAATACTA
>JALUTR010000323.1 GCA_027021785.1 Fidelibacterota bacterium
GTGGATGTCGCGGTGGATCAGGGGGGGTGTGTTGAAACGTGTACACCTACCACCCATGAAAACCCAACCTTCAAAATCAATGGGATTATTCATTACTGTGTCGCGAATATGCCGGGCGCTGTGCCGATTACTTCAACCATTGCTTTAACTAACGCGACTTCCCCCTACCTGCTAAAATTAGCGGATCAGGGTATTATTTCGGCGTTGAAAAATGACCCTGCTTTGTTGCAGGGTTTGAACATGTACCGCGGGAAGGTAACACATAAGGGTGTGGCGGAAGCGTTTAACCTGGAATACATTGATCCCCAGGTGGCACTCAACAGTGCCTGAGCGCTTGAATTGTTCTTTAACAATGCTTTAAAATAGTTGTTCATGTGGTTTCTCATGGTTAATATAAAGTGTTAGTTTAACTGGCGCGATGTTATGAATCATGAACAACCCGGAATTAAAAAGTTATATTACTCAATAGGTGAAGTCAGTAAGATAACGGGCTTAAAGCCCTATGTTTTACGATATTGGGAAACTGAGTTTAAGCAGTTAAATCCGCCCAAGAATCGTGCGGGAAATCGAACTTACCGACAGAAAGATATTGACCTGATCCTACAGATCAAAGATTTACTCTATAATAAAAAATACACTATTGAGGGAGCCCGCAAACGGATTCAGTCGAAAGACCAAGATCAGGAAACGGTGGTGAAAAAGGCAGAAACTACCGAAATTCAGGATGGATATAATGACCGTTTCAGGCAAATACTGCAACAGGTCAAACAGGAATTGCAATCCATTCTTGATATCATTGATGAATAAATTTTACTTCCCCAACTAACGGAAGAAAAAAGAGGTATTCGGAGCGTGGCGCAGTCCGGCAGCGCACCTGAATGGGGTTCAGGGGGTCGCGAGTTCAAATCTCGCCGCTCCGACAAAAAAGAGCAGACGTTTCACGTCTGCTTTTCTGTTTTAGTGTCGTTTTACATCATAAGGATGGTCGCGAGTTCCCCCGATGAATCGGGGCGCCCCGCTCCGACGTTAACAAGAAGTCATCCGTGCCGCTTATATTTTTACAGTGTTGCCGGAAAAAATATAAGCGATGAAAGTTCCCTGGAAAGGCTGAATTATCAGTGGAATCCATTGTCAGTTGTAAGCATATTTAAAAAAATGGGTTCTAAAGGATGCGGTTACTCTTCAGAACCCATTTTAAGACGCAAAAGTCAGCGTACGTTTTAAATTATTTACACATAAACTTACACTATTCTTTGAAATGGTAGGATAGGCCGACGAGAAAAGTATGGCGTTTACGACCCTTATCGATAATTGATTGATTGAAATCATAGTATCGTCGTATTTCACCGTGAGCGTAAAAGGGACCCGTTAAATGCTTTTTGAAGATTATTCCAATTTCCCACATGTTAGTAGCTCGCGATCCGTCAGAACCAGTATGTCCACCATAATCGGAACCCCCCACGTATTGGTATCGGATATAATGTCGCGATACTCCCATGAGAAGCAACACGTCAAGTGGACTTCGCTTCTCGAACTCGGTGGGGTTGAAAAGGACATGAAAGCCCAGGATATGACTTTGACCGGTATATGTTATGGCGTCCGCAACCGGAAAGGGCTTGGAAACATGATCGTTCCAATAGCCATAGTATGACTTCCAGAAAAGGGATTTAACGGGCAGCGAACCGCCAATCTGTAATTCCGAATAAACGGTGTAAAGATGGTTGTTTTCCAATCCGTAATCCGATTGAAGAGTGCGGATATCTCCAATATTCATGGAAATCGATGATATGTTGATTTGTGAAAGCGCCCTGTTATTGGTAATTAAAATCAAAATAATTATTAACAATAGTTTTCGGTAAAAAGAAGATTCATTCATATCACTTTCCTCCGGCCGATTTACCTGATGACAAACATGTCCCCGACGGACAAAATACCAATATTCCAAAATAAGTAGTTAGGATTGTAATGCAAAAGGTAATATATCCTTTTTTCTTTTAACTTCTTTTTTCAGCACTTTTTTGAGATATTTGTCGTGCATGAGTTTGTTCCAGATCCGGTCACGGTATGTAAGGAGATTGTAGTCCTCCACTCCTCGTTCTTCCATCTTTTTTATTTCCGCATTGGAAGTTTTTAAGAAATGAAATAGAAGGATTCGAAGCAGGCGGATCTTTTTTGTCATAATCGTGGAATAACAAAATGCTTCAAGGATAAGATTACGCTCACTGACAGGATGATTATTATGCTCATTGAAACCGGAGCATACATACCCCATGACTCTTCCGGTGGAAGTATCAATTTTGATCGGGTACCAGAACCTGACAGCAACATTCATTATATCCTCTGATGTAAGGAGATATTTTTCATTAATCCGGTAATCCTCAATCGTATGACCTTTGCTGGTAAGATACCGACATGCCATGTCCAGGAAATACCGGTTAAATATGGAATCCTGGCTAAGTTTTTCAAAAAACAGATTCCTGATGGTTTCGTCATTGTAGTCAATTGAAAATAGTAATGGGTCATCTTCACTGGGTGCATTCTGAACAAGGTAACCAACCATAAATTCATTGCTTTTAATAAAGCCCTTTAGGAAATGTTTCTTGTCTAACTTTTCATTGATCCATGCGGAATGACGAATACCCAGACTATCCCGATAAATGTTGAGTTGAAAAATCTTCGGATATTCGGATTTAATATCCGCGATGGAATACGTTTCGGCGGAAAGGAATGAACCGATTATTAATAAAATTATTAATGGATTCATCTTAATTTTTAACGAAATCTAATTCATTTGAAATGAGTCCGGTCTATTGATTCATTTAAAGGAGTTGGGGATATATATGCCGATATTAATATCCAACCGATTCAGACTTTCATAGTTTTTCTTATCCAGCTTTATGGTTTCCTGTTCCCCGTCAGCCAACACCGTTATTTCGGTTAGTTGGCCCTGGAGATAATTGATACCGATCGTTCCGCCAAAGTTGTCATTTATTTTGAAATCGATTCCAAATCCAAACATTAATCCCAGTGTACCGGCATCGATAGTGATGTCGTTATTATCTATTTTGACTTTATCGGAATACTTGAGATAGCCTAATCCAACCGTCGAAAGCAAATAGATGTTGCCATCTCCGCTTCTCATCCTGGTTTGAACCGAAGGACCGACATATGAAATGCTTATATCGTCGGCAATGGATGTGGAAGTTATTTCATTGCTGGTTCTGAATATCGAGAACACAGCGCCATATCCGACCGTTTCCGAAGAATAATAATACATTTCACCACCGAAAGTAAAGCCCCTTTTCAGCTCTTCCAGGTATTCCCGAGCATCCGAAGAGACCTCCGAACTGATTTTGGCCGTTCGATAGCCCCAACCGCCGTACATACGTCCGAGTAATATACCTTTGGTTTCATTATTTTTCAGCATACCGGCAGGAATAATCGGATCGCTGAAAAAATTCCTTTTCGTTTCCCTTATTTCAGTTGTGGGGATTAGAGTTTGCCGAAATTCGTCCTTATACTTAAATGTGAAGTAGGTGTATTTGTTGTCCACTTTTGTAATTCGGCAATGAATTGAGTCCCCGGTTGTTGTCACGATTAAATCCTGTGACCTTCCGAAACTTATTACACTGATTACCATAAAGAAGATTAGTGATAACATTTTCATCGTTTTTTCCCCGCTAAGTTTTCAAATTCAGTTTTTCCGGTGAGATTGTCGACCAGAGTCAAGGATGGTCGGCCGACAAAAATTCCCATCGAAACCCCGCATCGCAAGTAGTACTCTTTCCCGAATTCTATATCAACGGGGATAGCGACTTTGGATTCCGTTTTGGCCCAAAGTTCATTGGGGCCTTCTTTGGTTATCATGACGGTTTCATAAGATTTGGCTTTTACCCTGCATAATTCGATATCTCCAAGATGAATGGTATAGCTCAGGAGTGCTCCGGAACTGCCCGGACGGTAAACGTGCAGCAAGGCGTAATTGGCCGTGGTATCGAAATAGGCGGACTCGGATGAACTCTTAAATTCGACCTGATCGATATCTTTCAGGTTGTATATTTTCGCGGTAATGCGATGACAATTACTGGCCAGATCGGGTAATTTATGCTCGGTTATTTTAATTAAATTACCGCCCGCTTTACGGGCTTCCATTTCGGCTTTTTCAATTACTGCCTGGTAGTCGCAATCAATGGTAAAGCCCGAATCACCAACTTTAACGGTTCCGATGAATTGTGCTCCTTCAGGTACCGTTTCGTCGATATTCAAGACCCAAACGTCTTCTCTGAAATCAAGAGGAGACTGTTCACCGTCAATGTTGATTGTCACTCTTGGAGCGCAACCCAAAAGTAAAATCATAATACCAAATAACCATTGTAATCTTTTCATCAATGACCTTTCTCTTTGTTAGTAGCAATTCAGGTAAGGGAATTTACCGGGAGTCAATCCGCCCGGTGAAAAGAACCAAGAACCAAGAGCCCAGACCCAATCCGTCGGCCTGCGGAGAGCGAAGCGAAATCCCGGTTTACGTCGGGAAGCCAGTCTAGCGGGCGGAAAGACCCGGGAGGCAATGGTACGTTTGACTTTTGAATTTTGTCCGTCCCGGCAGATTGGATATTCGTCCTTCAAATCCGTGTTTGATACACAATACTTATATTAAACCGATAATGATTCATGATTTCGTCGGGACGGACAGGAGGAAAATAAAGGGATGAAACCGTGATGATCTTTTTCTCGGTTATAGGGAGGACTTGTCAGCCGTGATGACAATAAAGGTTGAAAGAAATAAATATTGAACACGCTTTTTTAATCATACGATTAATTTATTCCGAACTGATACTATGATTTTTCGGCTCCGGGTTCGATACTGAATGTCAGGTGGTAAATACCGTCTTCGAGGGTGCTTTCAATAGGGGAGGGGGCGCATTTATGGAAGACGTGGAGCATTGCGGCGTTATCGGCGAGAACATCGGCGGTGAATTTAACGATGCCGCGCTCGCGGGCGATTTCGAGCAGTTGTCTGAACATATGGGATCCTAATCCCTGGCTTTGCCAATCGTCTTTTACGACGAAAGCTACTTCAGCGGCGTTGGTGGATTGATCGAGGGCGTAGCGACCGACGGCAACGATCATTTCGTGTTCGTCCTCCCGGGTGACCCCAACCAAAGCCATATCATTTTCATAGTCGACAGTAACGAATTCTTTCAATTTTTCATGGGGCATGGCTTTCAACCGGGAGAAGAAACGGTGATACACAGTCTCCGGCGATAGCGTGTAAAAAAGTTCGCGCATCATGTCTTCGTCGGTCGGATTGATCGGGCGAAAATGGACGGTGCGACCGTTTTTCGCCGTGCAATCCGATTCATAGGACCGGAGTTCCGGATCGCCGACGCGGAATACCGCTACCTGGTCGCGGTAGATAAGGTTCCGTTCGCGGGCTATTTTGGTCAATTCTTCGCGGAATTTCGGGTGCGCGATGTGTATCAACGACAAGGCGCGTTGGCGAATGGTCTTGCCGTGCAGATCGGCGACACCGAATTCGGTGACTACGTAATGAACGTCGCCACGACTCGTCACGACACCGGCGCCGGGAGTGAGTGTCGGCACGATACGCGACAACTCGCCGTTTTTGGCGGTTGCGGGCAGCGCGATAATAGGCTTTCCTTCATGGGAGCGTGAGGCGCCGCGAATGAAATCGACCTGGCCGCCGATCCCGCTGTAAAAATAAGTGCCCAGTGAATCGGCACAAACCTGGCCGGTCAAATCGACCTGCAGGGCGGAATTGATCGCCACCATCCGGTCGTGTTGCGCGATGCGGAAGGGATCATTCGTGTATTCCGTGGGGTGGAACTCACACATCGGGTTGTTATCGATGAAATCGTAGAGTCGGCGACTGCCCATGATAAAACTGGAGACGATTTTTCCGGGGTGGATATTCTTGCGTGAGCCGTTGATTACTCCTTTTTCAACAAGATCGATCACGCCGTCGGAGAACATTTCGGTATGGATGCCGAGGTCTTTTTTATCGCCGAGGCAGGAGAGAACGGCGTCGGGAATTGTGCCGATGCCCAATTGGAGGGTTGAACCGTCATCGATAAGATCGGCAATATGTTGCCCGATACGCAAGGCCACATCGTCAATCTGGCCCTTTGGCGCCTCGAGGATTGGCTCGTCGCTGAGAACAATCGCGTGAATGTGATCCACGTGGATAAAGCAATCGCCGAGGGCGCGCGGCATGTGGGGATTAATTTCGGCCACCACGTGACGGGCGCTCTCCGCGGCTGACTTAATGACATCGACACTGACCCCATAACTGCAATAGCCGTGTTTATCCGGTGGAGACACCTGGATGAGCGCAACATCGATGGGCAATTTGCCCCGATGAAAGAGGCGCGGGATCTCGGACAGGAAAATAGGGGTGTAGTCAGCGCGGCCTTCGGCAACGGCTTCGCGCACATTCGGCCCGATAAAGAGGGCATTGTGCCGAAAACCGTCCTTAAGTTTCGGGTCAGCGTAAGGAGCCATTCCCAGGGTGAGGATGTGCGCGATCTGTGTATCGGCCAGTTCCGGTCCGCGCCGGGCAAGGGCCTGAACAAGCAATTGCGGTTCGGCTGCTCCTGATCCAATGAAGACTCTCTGCCCGCTTCTGATTTTTCTGACCGCAATTTCAGGAGTTGTTATTTTGCTCTTATATCGGTCTTTCCAATTTGTCATTTGTTCGGTTCCTGCAAGGATATTCGTGAGTTGTTTTACTGAAGGTTAATAAGGAATATGATGGAAAAAGTATGCGGCGTGGTTTTTGTTTCGTAAACAATCATGGGTGAATCTACCCCGAATTTCCCAACTGAACTTCAAAATTATGATTGGGTTTGTAAACCCGATGGCTGTTGCCGGATCGGGTGTTTCGGGAAGACAGGATACCATGGGTTTAACCGGTCTGGCCGGGACATCTTCGCGTTTGTATCTCAATCAGGCGGCTTTTTCGATGAGTTCCCTGGCTTTTAACGCCATTCCGTTCACGATCAATTCGCAAGCTTTGCGGCCGATTTCGATCGAGGCTTCTTTCCGTGGGTCCTCGCCGGCGACGCCGATCAATTCCTCGTTTTCACGTTTCAGGAAAATGCTCATATCGACACAGTCGGGACGCAGATACCAGAGATAAGAGGTTTCCCATTTCGCGGCATGATCGCCGCCGACGTCTTTTGATTCGGGAGGATAATGAAATTCGATCCCGGCGAAAACCTGGGTTTCGCTGAAGAGGGAATTAAATTCATCGGCAACCTCGGCGGCCCATTTGTGCAAGGGGTAATGGCCGCATAATAGACAGACGGCTTTCATTTCGAGGGAATTCATCTGGACCAGCGTATGGAAAAGAAGCTCTTTGTAGAATTTGATTTGTTCCTCGGGAGTTTTCCTGTACCCTGTATAGTCTTCCGAGTATTTATGTTTTTTGAATTTCATAAACGATTGTATGTCGTCATGGTAAACCTCGATTAATTTGTAGGTTCTTGGTTCACCATACCATAGTGTGGGAAACGCAAACCCGCCGGTCTTTTCCGCCGCCAGTTCGCAGAGCTTTTCAGCTTTCAGGGCGTCATTCCCAACCGCAAGATGTTCACCGTGCCATTCCAGGCCTCCAAGTCCGATGAAAGCGGCAGGGAATTTCTCGCGCCGGGAAATTATTTCATGTGGCAACATTTCCTCATATCTGACTTTTTTCATTATTTTCCCCTTTTGAATTACCGTGTGATGTAACCAATTCAGCCTGATTTTTCATGATCAAAATTAACCACCCGAAGTATTCATGAGGAATGAACATTTTCCCCGGAAATATGCGAAGCCGGAAATTTCAAAGTTTTGTATATGGATTCCCTGCGGCAATTAATTCCCGGGACGAAAATGATCCCGCAGGCCGTCTTTTCCCGGTGCGGATTGACAATATTTGAACCTGGATAAACCAAGATTACGTATTAACGATGAATCAAACGAATTAAACAAAAAAATATTAAGAGTTAGGACAAATCATTGAACTAAAACACCAAAATTGAAACCTGCGAATTTCGGGATGTTGGTGCCGGACAGGAGAAATACATATCCCCCGGAAATATTTATTGTGGTTTTACCGGGGGACAGTTGAAATCCCGCGATCGGTGTAATACTTGTAAAATTTGAATTTGAACCATCGATTAACACGTTATCAATTCTGGTTTTATCTTTAAAGGAGAGATCAAACAATAAACCGGTTGAAAATCCCTGAGAAACTCGATAAGAGACTCTTCCGCTTAACTGTATTTTATTGCCCGCTTTTCGATTTCCGGAAGAAGATACCGTTTTATTAATCATGGTTAAGCCGGTTGAAAACGATATCAGCGTATTGGGAGTTGCCATGATATCGGAGACCGCAAAAAAACTGTAGGAGAATGCGCCCACGCCTGTCGGCGATAGATTATCTTCGATAACATCATCCGGTGAAGAGCCGGTGGCAAGCGTCATATATCCCAGGGCCATCAGTCGGCTTGTTTTGTTTTTATTCAGGATATACCATGCGCCAACAGCCACATCTCCGAGACCTGTATCCCCATTTGAAAGAGATGTGTCACCATTGATATCGAAGGAGATTATTTTCAATTTTTGTCTCGATATGTAGGGAATATTGGTCAATATGCCCACATTACTGTTAATGGAATATCCACCGGAGATATTGAAGACAGTCAGGGCCTGTTCCTGACTCGTTATCGGAATATCGGGAGTGATTTCATTGCCAAATTTATTGTATTCGGAATTTGCCGTGAGAGCCACCATATCGGTGGCTATTGAAAGGGATCGTGCCCCCGGTGTGAAAGTGAAACCCGTAAGAGGACCGTTGACCAAAGAATCAACAGTTTGAGGTAGGGTTGGATTGGTTGTTAATAATAATACGGCCAGGAGAGAAAATATTTTATTCTTCATATTTTTTCTTTCTCTTCGTGTGGTGCATGCGCTTTTGATGCCGGATAAATTAATGAGGTTAGATAAAAATTAAAGATATTTTAACCTGATTAATACTGGTTCAAAAGGGTTTCGAAACCATAATGGTATGGCATTATAAGTCTCGTTTTTCCAATCGGACAATTCTTTTTCTCCGGTTGCATTCCGGTTATAGAGGGTTAGATATTTTCTCCAGTTCCCTTACCTATTCCGCTGCCGAACCAATGTTTTTGGTCCGCAAATGATAACTACCATTATTGTCAAAACAGTAATCAGCGCAAGGCTGTAAACTCTCCCTTGATCGTTTAGCGGCAAAAGTTCGGCAGTTAGATTAATCATGAAATGGAAAAGTATGGCGGATAAAGTACTGCGGCCGGTGTTGTTGTAAATCCATGTAAACAGAACTGAAATAATAACCGGGCCGATGATATACGTCCAAAAGTTTACCGTGCCGAATCTCAATTGGTCATGTTGAAATGTACCTTTCATGAAGAACAGGGGTACATGCCACAAAGCCCATATCACTCCTAAAATAAGGCTTGATACAAGGGCATTATACTTTGCTTGCAAAGCATCCAGAGCATAGCCACGCCAACCAAGTTCCTCGGGTAAGGGACCGAATAGCAAGATAAATATTACAAACGGAAAGATTCTCCAGGACTCGGATAAAAGAATTTTGGCGGTTTCAAATCCGGGTAAAGATGAGCCTGCCAAAACACTTAGTAAAATGGCAACCGCATTCAAAGCAGGAAAAAGAACCCAGATCACCAAATGCCATCTGTTGCCAATTCGTTTGATGTCAAACACACGTTGCCAGTAGTCACGCCACTGTTCTTTGTCGTGATGACTGTTAATTAGAATGATCTCCGCGATTGCGGGGCCGAATAATCCGAAGGCGCCGAGAAGGATTGCCGGGAATTTCCAGACATTCCAATCAAACCGGATGACCCATATCCAGAAAAACCATGAAATGCCAAGAGCAAGAGCAAAAAACCGCCACGGATTTGCCGATTCCGAAATTGTCGTACTCATGATGTCACTTTAATATTTTATCCTGAGGTTGCCCGTTGCTTATTCCATAGTCGTCACTTGTTCACCTTAACAATAACATTAGCGGAAGCCTCGGTGTGGGAGGGTATTTCTTGGTAGTACCACGGGTTATGGCCGTGGGGGCATTCATACGTTTCCATAGGTGTAAATCTAAGAACATGATGGTTCGGGTAGAAAACGACCAGCGACGGTGCAATATAAATAAAAATAAATAATGGACGAGGAAGTATTAATGACATGACGATGACAGGGTTGCCCGCTATTATAATTTCGATGTTTTTCTTAAAAAACCACACTCTTCTTTGGAATCAGAAACCCAGAACAACCAATATCCCATGCGTTTTATGGTTTCGATTGAAGCCATGGTTTTCTTTATTCCAACTCCCGGAAATCGATGATGGAATTCCACCAGGATCTGTTTAGGATAAATCCCGGAAGTTTTCATATCGTCAATGACAGAATACTCAGCACCCTCAATATCCATTTTTAACAAATCAATGGAATCGTGATCCAATTCTCTCATAATTGTCGATAATCTTTTCATCGGCACTTTGATGGCTTTCCCCTCCGTGGAGGGTCTGTCCAGTATTGTGTATGAAACGTGTTTTGGATTCTCTGGTGGGTTGAATTGTACGAAACCATCAAAATCTGCCATTCCGTATTCGTGTAAAATAAAATTATTGGGTAGTTTTTGTTTTGTTACCCAACGAATTGATTTTGGTGTTGGGTCAAAAGCATAAATGATCACATCCTTTTCTTCTATTAATGCCTTGTCAAAAGATATATCCTCACCGATTCCGGCGGAATAAATGATGGAATTCTCATCAAGCAGGCTGTCAACGATATTCCAGCCTCCATAGTCAGATCCATATCTTTTATATTGAACGTTAATGTCCGGAATGATAGAAAAGCCTTTGTCAAGCATTAATCGGATTGATTTTTTGATTTTATTTATCATGTTCTTTCATGTAGTGAATGTGAATATTTGATGAGCGTAACGATCTCCCATCGATAAGGATTATTAAGGTCGCCAACAAGAAAAGCAAATAAGGTGGAATATTTCGATCTGAATATTATCGCTAATTACAGCGCTTTTTTGAAAAAACCGGCATTTCACTAACCGTATAACTATCGAACCAGAGGTTTGACAGACGCCGGTTAACACCAAATCCCCTTTTCTGACGGCGTCGGTATAGTCTATTATTGTTGTACTCCTTTTACAGTGGCCACACCGTACATTCATCAAGATTGTATCCATTTTCCGAGACGGAATTTTATTCCATAATTTTAATGCCGCGGGGGTAAATTGTTTATCCAGGGCTACCGTAAATATTCTCATCAAATTTTAAATTTATGCTTTCCGAATATGGTGCCTGTTCTGACGGTTCAGGAGCGGGTAAGGGAACAGGTGGACATTCATTCGATAAAATCTTTAATTATACTATGCTTTAGTTTGATTTGATTAATCAGGTAATCATAGTGCTGCATTCGAATTATCGAGCGAATAACGAGATACGATCCTAAAGCTACCAAAGCAAGGTTGAGCACTCCCAGGGGAACAAGCAAATGTAAAACATGGAGGACATTATAATATTTTGATGTAGCTATCAACACACTCATGACCGACAACGGAAGAACCAGGACCGCTATACCCGTCCGCATCATGGCCAGGGAAGTTCGTTTTTCTGCCAGGATAAGTTGAACTTCATTGATTGCGATTGAGTCAAGATGGTTTGTCTCGTCGGTCAATATTTACTCCTTGGAGGAAAACTTGTTATTACCGGGGGGGCGACGACGGATTCGTTGGAACCGGTTGTTAAATGGAATCCGAATTGCGGACATCTTCTTTCCTGCTCCTTTGTCGGTGGGGGATAGGCAAAAATTCCACCGATGGTTGTTTCCGGACGGGCTGGGGAAACAAACTCATGAGTTGCAGTATCTCAGGAGGCATATCCGAACTGACCTTTAGGCCAAGCTTCTGCGCTTCTTCGAACGTAATGGGGTAATCGTGAGTCCAGGTTCCGGAGGAAAGCAAGTCTGCTAATTTTTCAGCATTTTCTTCGGTTTGACTTCGCATGAGCAAATTCTTTATGCTGTCTCGTAGTTGATTGACGGCTTTCTTGGCAATATCGGCCAGAATAAGAGTTTGATCGTCGATTTCAGAGACTGGTTTCCTGGCAATGACATCAAGCACCGATGCTGCGGGGTATTGTCCCAGTTGGGGATCGACAGGCCCCAACACGGCGTGGGGCGACATCACGATTTCGTCGGCGGCCAGCGCGATCAGAGTCCCGCCGGACATGGCGTAATGAGGAACAAAAACCGTGACCTTTCCTTTACGTTTCCGGATGGCATGGGCGATTTGTAAGGACGCCAGGACAAGCCCGCCCGGGGTATGGAGCACGATGTCGAGCGGTATTTCCGGGTCGGTCAATTCACAGGCACGCATCATGTCTTCGGCATCATGAATATCGATGTAGCGCATGACCGGAAAACCAAACAGACTCATTGTCTCCTGACGGTGTACCATAAGAACCACGCGTGAACCACGCGAATGCTCAATCCGCGCCAATAATTTTTGCCGCGCGGCCTCAAGCATCCGCTGTTTAAAGAACGGTTGCAGAGCCATAAAAATAAAGAAAATCCAGAATAGCTGACCAATATCCACTAATGGCCTCCAATCTTGTTTATCGGACCAGACTTACCGGCATTATGTGTCACCGATACCGCTACCTCCGGGATCGCCGGTAAGGCGCTACAAACATCGGCTACAGGAAATTGTCGAAAAAAGCCCCCCGCAACGGGGGACAGGAATATCTGCAAACATTTCATATTCATCTTATCAATATAGATGCCATTGATTATAAAGTCATATTATACTTTTAATCAATAATAATAATAGGGAGAAACAGGATAAAAGAACAGATGCTTGTGGCTCGCGATCCTCCAGTTTCATCCCGAAAGAAAATTGTGAACGTTGACAACCATGAGATCTCTTGTTAGGTATCTTTCCCGGTTTTCAGAATTAAGTAACCGGCGATCCCGGACATAAATGAACCGGCAAGTATTGCTAATTTGTCGGTGTATTGAAAAATACTGTCATCTTCAAATGCCAGAGACAGGATAAATAAACTCATAGTAAACCCGATACCTGTCAATATTGATACCCCGTAAAGCTGTTTCCAATTGCTGCCTTCCGGTAATTTTGCCAGTTTAAGTTTTATCGCCATCCAGCTAAAACCGAAAACGCCGACCTGTTTGCCGATGAACAGTCCAAGTATGATTCCCAGGGGCACATAACCCGACATCCGGCCGAAAGATATTCCGGTGATATTGACACCGGCATTAACAAATGCGAATAACGGCAGGATAAAGAAGGCCACCCAGGCGTGAAGGTTATGTTCAATTTCTTTCAGTGGCGATAGGGGGCGCTCATTTTCATCTTTTGCGTTCAGGGGAATGGTAAATGCCAGCGCGACCCCCGCTAAGGTTGCGTGCACCCCGGATTTAAGGACGCTCACCCATAAGATTACACCGATCATAAAATAAGCGGCTTTCCTGATGACGCCAAAAAAATTGAGGGCGATTAATGCGGCGAGAGAAATAAGCGCCATGGCAATCGACAGCATCGATAATTCGGCGGTATAAAAAATAGCGATAATTACGATTGCTCCCAGGTCATCAATGATGGCCAACGCCATTAAGAATATTTTAAGCGATAGGGGAATTCTCTTTCCCAACAGAGAGAGAATTCCTAACGCAAAAGCAATATCGGTTGCCGTTGGAATTGCCCAGCCGTTAACCGCGATGGGATCATTCGCGTTGAAAGCCAGATATATCACTGCCGGCACGAGCATTCCACCCACAGCGGCAATCCCGGGTAGAGCGATTTGACTTATTGATGACAAATGTCCCTCAAGCAGTTCCCTTTTTATTTCCAATCCGATTAAGAGAAAGAAAATGGTCATTAAACCATCATTTACCCAGTGGTAAAGTGATTTATCAAGGGACAGGGAGCCAATTCGTATCTCCACGGGGATATGCAGGAACGCTTGATACAGTGGTGCCAAGAAGGTATTGTTAAAGATAAGCGCCAGAATTGTTGCTAACATTAACAATATTCCTCCGGCGGATTCTTTTTTTATGAATTCTTCAATAATTTTCATTTAATTCCTGATCGTTGGTGACAAATCACAGGTAAACTCACCGGCCTGGAAATGTCGGGTGCCTGAATATTCGTTTATGAAATTTACGTTCCCTAATCATTAAATAATTAAAAACCATAAAAAAAATGTTCATCGGTGATGAACATTTTTTCGGAAGTCGAATCTCAAAGAACGCTATAGTTCAATATTTTATGGACTTGATGATGAATATTGGTTCAATTCCAAAAGCAAAGGTTGGATATATCCCGCGCTCCGGGACTTTCGCGAGTTGCAGAGATATTGTTCCGGGTATTACTTTTATCGGTCGGAAACTCACCCGGAAAAAATATGTTTCCTGATCGTAATATGTTACTTTCGGTTCGGACTTGCCGTATTCGCTCCAGGACATTGTTTTTGTGTCGGGATAAGGCATCCAGGCCGGTTCGGTCTTGCCGAAAGTAAAAAAGAAATGGGAAAAGAATCTGGTGTCTGGTTCAAAATGTTTTGAGATCGTGATTGCTATGGCATTATGGGTTCCGTTTCTCCAATTTTGCAATTCCATTTCCCGGCCGGCGTTCCAATTATAGAGAGTTGGATTTTCTTCCCAGGTCCCGTCCCAGTTTAAATTAAAACCAAGAAGTCCTATATAAAGGTTTGAGATATTGAAAAGTCGCTCGGGGAGTAAAACCGAGAATCCGACTCCTTCCACACCCATGCCGTCATCCAACCATTGATGTTTGTCAAAAATACTAAATGTTATTTTCATCGGTTTCGCTTCAATCGCCCGACAAGGTGAAAGGTTTAATGAAAAAACGAATATGATGATAATCGGAAGTATTTTTTTCATGGGTCACTCCTTATTGGATTTCGCAGACGATCCATAACTTCATATCCCCTGATGTTCCCCGTATTATTGTTGTTTTCCCATCTCCAAGTATTTGAAATTTATGAGATGAAACACTCAATAGGCATTAAAAATAAATGTTTATGCCATAACTCAATCTATTCGATATTTTTATCAGCTTATTTTTCATCTTACTATGTTTATGATACGTATCATTCGTATAATACCTGGTTTCCTTGTAATCAGCCGTTGCCTGTGAAGTTGCGTATTGATAGTTCGATGCTAATTTCAATGAAATGGATTCATTAATGAAATATTCCACGCCGAACTGTATTTCGCCAATGACGGGTGAATTTATTTTACTATTAAAATTGTCCAGATTATCTTCGATTGTTGTTCTCCGATCATCTTCATCACCGGTATCAATTTTTTCATATTTTTGATTATAGAATTGTTTACCGATACCAACACCGAAAAATGGAATGGCTTTATGATTTCCCCGATTGAAAAGGTTGTATTGAACGTTGCCTGTGATTTGAGTGACCTCTGTTTCCCGCAAATAATCGTATCCTGAATAATCAACATCTGAATCACTCCCATATTGAGTCTCCTGTTGATAATTTATCTTGCTGTAATCGGAGGCGTATTGAAATGAAATTAATAGCGTCAGGTACGGTGAAAATGAATAACCTATGGCGGATTTGAGTGAAGCATCTCCTGAGGTGATATATTGCATCGAAATGAATTCACTTAATGATTGATAGTACTTTATTGTCAGTGGAGAATAGTTTATTCCAAAGGAGAATTTTTTCAGAGGACGGTTAATTTCCATATCTTGGCATACACCCATTTCCACGAATATGATAATAATCGGAAGTAGTAATCGAATCTTCATTGGTTTTCCTTTCAATCTAATTAATTAAAATCCGGGTCTTCACAATCCCAGAGTATTTTTAAAGTATCAACAGTTAAAGATAGTATTTGTAGTTCACAGTTTTGAACTCCTCCCCAGAAGGAAGAGGTTATGGTAATGGTTGAATCGTTTTCGTATGACCAGCTACCTTCGTAATTGGTATAAATGATTGGCGGAGTACCACACCCTATTCTATTGCCCCTTTCAATTAAAGTGCCATTTGATTGAAATTGAACACCGGGTTTGTCTTCTTCAAACTGATCATGTCTGGAATAGATTTTACCGCTAGTATTTTGGTCCCAATACTCAAATACCCATATCCCAAGGATTCCGGGCTCCTTGTCATCGGCCTCTTCACAACCCGCAACCATGACAATCAGAAGTAAGAGTATGGTTGTGAATATTATCATTGAAGGTCTGATTATGAAAATGTACCGTGATGCATGGGATTTCACTTCAAACTGTTTGGATTGTACCTCTTTTTTGTTATGGAGGTATGTTTTTTATCAACGGAGAATGATAACCGAATCCAAAAGTAAAATTTATCGAACCTCTTGCATTTTTTTTAATTCTCCGAGCATTCATCGGTGAATTTCACGTTCGTTAATTTATCCGCCAACACAGTTTACGCCTTTGGAACTCCATCCAAAACCCAGGTTCCACGCCTATCCGCAAGCGGTGGGAGGGAGACCGATATTATTCAAGAACATACCCGATACCAAATGTCATTCCCGGAGGTCTTACATTAAATCCGAATTGATAAACGGAAGGAAGGAATGAGACTTTTGGTATGCGACGAGAGAATACGATTCCCCCCAGAATATTGGGTTCTTTTTTATTGAAATCAAAGGAGAACCAATCATCCATTTTTATATTATTCAATACTTCACCATACCTCATTTGGGTTGAAATCCAGGTATAACCCCAACCAAGATAAAGTGAATAAAATGATTTGAAACTATAGGACAGACCAATAGAAAGAGCCAGGTACAAATTCCTTTCTTTAAGAATGCCGTTGAAGTATTCCTTTGTCTCAACAGTCTTATATTTGGACATTCCGCCTTTTAGATCGCCAAACACTCCAAGACTATTGTTTCGGCCGATATGTATATTAAAACCACCCAGGTTACTCGTCGTATAGTTCAGGATTGCCCAATTCATATTTTGGCCGGAGAGAAAAGCGTTTATCGGAACTGCCAGGAAAAGTGAAAATAAAAACGCCTTAGGTTTCATGGCCTATTTATAATAGCGGGTCTTAAGTTATTCCCCAAACGCCGCTTAGCGTTCCCCATATATACTTCTTATACTACCGGTTGCGGGAAATTCAACCAGAACGGGACACGGCATAATGATTGTACAATCTCTTAACGAACAATTTTCGACCTTCATCAGTCATTTTACTTAAATTATAAATTCTATCCTGACTTACAAGAAAACCTACTAATGTGCCTACGATACTACCGACAAGACCGTCGATGGCGACGAGTCCCGGTCCGGCGAATCGGGAAACCCCTTCTAACGATTCTGCCTGCCAAACTCCGAACATCAATCCTGCAAATGAGCCGAGACATGTTCCAATTATTGTGACATTAGGGCTGTGAATACTTATGCTTGATATATTTGTTTGGGCCAGTACAATAGTTGAAGTGTTAACCCAAATCTCTATCGAATCATTTGTGATTCCAGCAAGTTGAGCAGGATAATATTCTCGCCCGGAATTCATTTTTATGATGATGCCATCTTTACCGTAAAGGGGTATTAAACAAATGCAGATAAACGCCATAAATCTTACTATTTTACTCAAGGTTTCTCCTTTCATATTCATCATCATCTTAATTGAACCCTAATGAAATTTGTGGTGACCGGGAAAATCTCATATCATTTATTATTTCCCATCTTGTGAACGCGAATTACCAAAAGCCCCCCGCCCGATAAACAGACAACTTATTATCACGATAGCCACAATACTATTCACTATGGTCCCAAGGTCTCCCGGTTTGCCGAAAAGGAAGTAACCGTTGATGGCTCCATCAATCACAAACGCAACCGTAACCGCGATCCCTAAACGCCGGAATGCGTGTCTTAATCGAAAAACACCGATTGCTGAAATGATTTCCAGTAAACCGATTGATATTAACCCGATTGCTAAAATGCGAATTACATTTTCACTGGCAATGATATCAGGGAGAGTATTCGTTCCCTGAATAAAAAGAACAAGTCCGCCAATTCCCCGGGCCAAACCCAGCAGTATCATCAGAACCGCGCCGATTATAATGGATTTTGGGATTCTCAGCACGCGCAATTTCTCCTATGTTAAATTTTGCTGTATCAATCGGATATAATGGGAAAAGGTAGGCCGGTACCCGCGGTTTCCTTTTGTTTTGATTCTTAACATCTCCATGTCTGTTGTATGTAAATTCAGCTTTCCCTTTTAAGAGAAAAACCAAATTTCCGGTTTAGTTCTTGGGTTTTATTTTCACTAAATATGACTTCAATTTGGCTATTTTCCTGAATTTCTTACTTCCCGCGAATCCATGAGAAATATATTGTTTTTCAATAATTCCAATACCAGGGGAGACGATTTCAATTTTTGTAAAATCCACCGTAGAAAATTGGTATGAATAGCAATTATCGTATCGGCCGATAGGAGTAGTAACTGTCGAATCTAAAATACTGGCCGTTTTAATGATCATTATATCGCCACCGAGGAACGAGTTAAATAACTGGAGACTATCTTTAGGTATTAAGAACCGTAGTGCGCGAACAGGGTATTGCCAATTATACTGAAGCTCATAAATACTATCATTTTCCGCCATACAATATCCGATTGATTGATTGATACCCATTAATCGTACGTGTCATTTCATACCAGGAATAATTTCCGATATTTTTTATGGCGGTTATTTCGGATTTGATATCATGAGAATATGTGGTATCGTTAGAAGTATATGTTTCTTCATAAATCCAATAATTACCGATAGTCATTGGCAATAATTTAGAGACATATTCATCAGTCTCAGGCCCCTCTTCTTCGGATACATCTGTAGACTTCGGACCCGTTGATTTACCGCAACTACCTAACACGAAAAACAACGATATGACACAAATAATTTTTTTCAATTCAGTCTTCCTCCTCAATCGAACGTGTAATGAATAAACTGCGTTCGGGATTTACCATTTTATTTGGATCTAAGCATTCTATGTGCTCCGGACTTTAAACCCGGACTGCTGCACTTAAAATTGGTTGATGTTGTTTTAAGGACAATATTATTTCCCCCAGCCTCTGGCAAAGTATGCGTTAAGTATTTTAACCGCATTATAAACGCCATTTTCGGCGCGGATTACCTTGCCCAGTTTTTCAGCTCGCTTTTTCATACCTTTGTCATTGGTAGCGAGTTTTATAGCTTCCGCCAGTGCCTTTGCCGTGAGTTTTTTACGATGAACGGGTGGAGGGCCCACATTTAATTCCATAACCCGCCACCCCCAGAATGGTTGATCACCAAAGAAGGGAATAATGACGGATGGCACACCGGCTTTCAGACCCGCCGCTGTGGTTCCTGCGCCGCCGTGATGTACGACGGCGGCTACCCGGGGGAAAAGCCATTCATGGGGAGCGAAATCTATCTTTATCACGTTGTCCGGGAGATCGCTGTCCGCGATTCCGCCCCAACCCGTCGCCAGGATGGCGCGCTTTTTTATCGATCTCAGCGCCTGCAACACAATTTCAGTTATTTCTTCGGCCTTGCGCCGAACCATGCTGCCGAAGCCGATATATACGGGAAGCGAGCCTGATTGCAGGAAATCCAACAACCGATTCGGGGGAGACCAATCTTTCATGTCGGGAAGAAACCAATATCCGGTGATATGGATATTGTCACCCCAATCCGGTGCCTTTGGAATGACATGAGGACTGAAACCGTATAGAAAGGGACGCTGCCGCCACTCCCTGTCTGAAAAAGGATTCGTCCTGTAGGGAGGCCGTTCCAGAGTGTGCTCACGCCAACGGTTGATAACCGGCCGGATAAAATGCCAGAAAGCCCAGTCCTCAATTTTATATGTCAGGTTATTGTATAGTCCTTTCAGGAATGGTATGCCTAGTGGTATAGGTGTTGCGGCCGCGCTGGGATAGTATCGGGTGGGATGGACGTGCTGGAGATAGAGGGGAAAGGCCGGGATACTCAGTTTTTCCGCAATAGAAACCGCCGGTAAAGCCGTTAAAAGATGAAACAGAATAACTTCCGCATCCCGGCAGGCCTTCAAATAATCATCGAACACCTGGTGTAACACAGGTTCTGCGGCGGCAACGGTGTGCCGCATCATCGCGATCGGATTCCTGTCCGTACTAAGCAGTTTCTGCCCGACATCCCCCATGAGAATTTTGCGCGGGTCACCTTCTACCGGGAAATAACCAAGTCCGTATTGGTCGAGAAGTGGTTTGAAATTCCGATGTGTAGCAATGCGGACCTGGTGTCCCCGGGACTGAAGATCGCTCCCAATCGCCACATAGGGTTGAACATCCCCGCGGGTACCGGCGGTCAGGATGGTTATTTTCACCGGAGCTGCCTTTCCCTGTACATTATTTGTAATTCCGAGGTATGAAAAATCATATTGTAATTATTCCAAGACAGGATTACCGAGGCTAACATCCGTCGGTAAATAAAAATAAAATCTCTTTCCACGGTCCATCCCCATCTTGTTTTAGCAACGATAATCCTCCGGAATATTTGCCGACAGAATTGTACATAATTATTAAATCGTAATTATTCATTCTGACAATACCTTCACACTTCGCAAAGGCGCCGTCGGAATATTGGATGAGTCCATGTAAAATTTGACCTTTCTCATTCAACAAAAACGTTTTTCCCGCGTATCCGGCGGCATTCATATAGGTGGAAATTAGATATCTTTTTTCCCGGGTATTCTGAGAAATATTGGTTTCAAAAGGTTGTATTTCGGTCTTGTATGAAAATAACCTTATAGTACTTTCGGCAAATCTTACATTTTTATTTTCCTCTTTAATCCTGTTATTGTATTCGACTTTCGAATTGGTGATGGAATCCATTTTCATTTTTACGGGTTTTGGAATATTCATATCAATAAGCGGAGGTGATTTAATATCCCGATCATAAGCGCCCTGATAAATTGCCAGATGATAATCCCTTCCAAATCCGTCGATATTATCTATTTTATAGGTTTTGGCTGCAAGATGTGATTCGAATTCGGATGAAGTATAATAAAATGATTCAATTGCTGTCTGAATTCTTCGGCCGGAACCATCACTGGAAAGGGCGACAATGACAAACTGATCTCCCGTTTTCAGACTGGTATAGTACTCCATTGTACCGGGTTTACAATTTATCTTGTATTGGTGAGAGTTTCTTATTCGTTGGATGTTAAAAGTGTTCGAATTGTTAAAATAATTCTTAGTAAAAGCAATTTCAAATTGTGTAGTTGGATTGTCAACATAATTTCCTTTTTTGTAGGGGTTCGTTTTTATTCGTTCAAAAAATTCTCCGTCGAGAATGATTATAAAAGTGCTGTCGCTTTTATCCAATTTTGCAAAAAAGTATTTTGACGTATCGTAATATTGTGCGTTAACGAAGGATAGAAAAATTGATATGAGAATGAACAAATAAAATTGGAACCTGATTCTTTTCCTCAGTTTCATCATAAATATTTCATTTATTGGGACGGAATATTTCTGACTGTTGAAAAAATCTTTCGCGTTGGATTAGCTGACCGACGCGTGTGTGACTTTACGTTCTCCACGAATTTACATATTTACACGTGTTCCGAACTTCAAAACTAATTATCCCAAATAATGCAATAGGAACAACGAATTAAACGAAACTATCGAAATAATAAGGATTTAAATCAATATCCAGAGTAAGAAAATTTTCGTGCAATGATTTATCTTAACTCTTAATATTTTTTCGTTTAATTCCCCGATTTATCAGGGTTATTAATTTATAATCTGGGTTTATGAAATATTTCGTACCAATGCCAAACCCATTCATCGTTTCCGAATCATTGCCCGGATTCCATGTAATTAACGATTTATTGAGCCGGTATTAGCAATATTGTCGATTAGAAAGTAACCCCTGACGGAGCTTTCTATACGGTGTATTTACCATTAGTGCAGTCGTAAAAGTGGAGATTCCCCGGTACAGTTGTTCCTCCTACGGGGTGTCTGATGGATGTTTCTTTTCATTTCACGCAGATATACCGGCGATAAAAACAGGGGCGAATCCGGCCGGTTATCCCGTAGCTCCGCCCCTGTCAATCCCATTTTTGGGAATATATTATAATCCCAAAATCCGACATGTATCAATACAATATGTAAACCGTTTATAAGAAGTTGAATTGAATAATATTAAGTTTTTCTAAATAGTTAAACAAGTAAAAATTTGTGATTATTCGATCCTTCAATTATAAGGATATATTTAAATCCGCCTTGGGGCCGAAAAAAATTATTTCTCACCGGTTTATCTTTTTCAAAAGGTGATGTATATTTTCCCCAGGTGATTCGTAAACGATTCCATTTATTCGATGAATGATCCGACCATTTTACCCGTGACTCTGGTTCTGTTGATCCTGATCTCAATCGCCTATTTTCAGCGGTTGTATCGGATTATCGGACTCCTCATTATTACCTATGGATTTTATCTGAGTTATGTTTTCCTGACATTGCCGGCAACTATTCCGGATGAAATGCTCGTACCTCCCCGGAATATACCCGCTCCCGAAACCTCGGTTGTCGATACTTCGGGTCGCCCGGTAGCGGAGAAACCATCCCCCGCAAAGGAAACACTCAAACCGGAGACGGTATCGCAAAAAAACCCCCCTATCGTCGAGGATAAATTAGTTATCAATACCATAGCCATTGCCACCGGGATCGATGCCCGGACACCAACCGGTGTTGCCGATGTTTTTCCCAATGACGTCGGTAAGCTGATCTGTTTTACCGGAGTCCGAAATTTAATCGGTAACGGTCAAAAGATAACCCACGCCTGGCGTTATGACGGAAAATTTATTGCCGATATTGATATCGAAATCGGGCGTTCCTATAATTGGCGTTGCTGGAGCCGGGTTACAATCCAACCGGAGTGGGTGGGGCCCTGGCAGGTAACCGTTTACGATACCATTGGCGACAGCCTGGGGGCGATCGAATTTGAAATCGTAGCCCGGGATTCTTTATAGCCTTTTCAATACATCCCGAACTTCGTCGGGGCGGTTCGTACCCTGTTAACAGAATGATTAATCTTAAAACCAGTAATTTCAAAATAAAATGGTGTGAACCGCCATCCAGGCTCGGGGACTGACGTCATGCGTCCCTCCGGCAGGCGGACAAGTCCGCCGACTGGCGGATTTCGTACCTTATGTTCCCATTCCCTGAAGGAAGGCTATTAAAAGAATTTTTATGATTCGTGTAACAGTAAAAATAATTGCCGTTACGGTGTTAACCATAAGTTATGTATTAAATGTCGGGGCATGCTCGAAGGAGAAACGATATACTGTCATCGATATGAATTGGGAGCCGATGGCGGATATTAATGTGAATTTGCCTGAGGAAGTTCGTGTATTTCAAGGCAACAATCTGACGATCCCGCTACGGGCTTGGTATGTCCGGGTTGAAGAGGTGCCGGGTGAAGTTCCCGCCCACGTGGTGGTGGCCGATGATGTCGATCGACGTGAGACACTGTCGCAATTTTCCCAACGATTGAATGCCTGTGTTGTGGTAAACGGCGGTTATTTCCTCATGCACAAAAATCCCGCTAACCATGTTGGGTTGATTCAGGTGGACCATCAGGTCATCGAACCCGCAAGTCCGTCGATTATTCGTTGGGGGAAACGTTATTTTACCGCGCGGGGCGCGATCGGTTTTTTCGACGATGGGACCATTGATATTGCCTGGGTTTCCAGCCGCCATGATTCCCTGTTCGAATGGATGGAACCGATTCCCAATTCACCCCTGCGCCCCGTAAAAAAGATCGATTATTCCCGGGCGAAATATTGGCCGGTAAGAGATGCCCTCCACGCCGGTCCTGTATTGTTAACCGACGGGCAAGTCAACGTAACCGTCGATGAGGAAGTCTTTTTCGGGTCGTCGATTCCGGATGTCCATCCCCGAACCGCCGCCGGATACACCGCCGATGGACAACTGATTCTGCTCGTAGTGGATGGACGCCAAACTGTCAGCCGGGGTGTCTATCTGGAAGAATTGGCAATCATGATGCGGGACCTGGGTTGTGTGGAAGCTATTAACCTCGATGGAGGAGGCTCCAGCGCTCTGGTCGTGAATGGCGCCTTGCTCAATCGCCCCGCCGGTGGCGCTGCCCAGCGGGAAGTCATGACGGCCCTCGCGATTTATTGCGATCGGTAAACCAAAACTCACGCCTACCGAACCGGATAAAAAAAGGGGGACAGGTTAAGAAAAATATATGTTAAACCCAAGGAGGTATGGCCCTGTCCCCGGCAAATTTTACGAACGCTATTGCTAAACGGTTGTGACGGGTAACACAAGTATGGGAATATCGATAGGACCGGGGAAGGGGTTGAATAGTCGCCTATCCAACCCCCCTGAAAGTTCCGTTTATCCGGTGAGTGGTAACCTGACTTGTTTTCTTCCTACCAGTATCGATAATTCCTGATGGTTGGCCTGAACGGCGGCGTTATGGATTCCCGCGGATATGGGAGATGAGACCGCAATACGGTTCTCGTAGTCGGCCCGGTCCGGTTGAAATTCATCGTCCAGACAGAGAACATATTTATCAACGAACCGGGTTCAAGATTGAGAGCCTTCTGTTCGTTTTCGAGACACTCTTCCACAGGATAATCCTTATCATCCTCACACCAATCATCCCTCATAATAAGCGTCAGATTATCACCGTTGAGCGTGTAATCAAGTACAACCGTGTCAATCTCTGTTTTTCCATCTTCCTCGTATTTTTCAATGACGATTAATCGATCTTCACTGGCTTCCCAGGTACCGGAGACTTCTTCGGTATCGTTCATTTCATAGGCTTCCATCGTCATGGTTCGCGTCCAACTGCCGTCGGTTTCCATATTGAGTGTGAATTCGGTAATGTAATCATTCGGATTGCCTCCGATATTGAGTCGGACTGGAGAATTGGCGGAGATGTCCATGGTTTGATTTTGCAGGGTGCCGCTGATGGTAATGACGGAACCGGAGTCGATTACATCGGCATTTACATCCATCTCGACAAAATCCGTTGAATTAATAGTCAACGTGTAGGTACTCGTGTCGTACCGGGCATCAATAGTCTCTGTGATGTAATAGGAATAGTCATCTTCATTGGTATAGACAACAAAGATGGCAACGGAATCGGAATCCGCGGAATTATTGATTAATATCATATAGAGAGGAAACGTAATAAATAACTGCATCGGTTGGTTCGTTACGTAGATTTCACTCCCCTGATCACGGACCGTCATATAGGTCAACGTCGCGGTGTTGTTTCCGCTTACGTCGATTGAACCTATCCCTTCCGCGGATTGGTCGACAATCGTCTGGTCTGAATTGGTTGTTATTTCGGTATAATAATCACCATCGATATAATACCATTTGCCAACCAGTTTGTCCGGATGATTTGTATTAACGTTTTTATCCTCACATGACCAGATTAAGGACATTGTTATCGCAAATAATGCCGTGCCGGCATATTTGTTGAGACGTTTTAACGGTTTCATTTTTTCTCCTTTTACAATGAAAGAGCAGGGGATATCCCTTTTCGTTCGTGAATATTGTACGGTATTGGGGGATGATTGCGATCAGTCGTACAGGTGAGTAAACCTGGTTTAACCTTAGACTTGATTGTCAAATAATCAATCCGTCCGGAACAAATTACAATTTCCGGACCTTTTTAAAAATATTTATTACACAACCTGATTCGTCGACGAATATGTCCGCCGTCAATCGGTGGATAATCCCGGTAAAGTAAAGAATGCAACAGGCTGTATGTTTGGATATTAATGTCAAACTTTAAAATGATACTTTACATTAATTGTTCGGTGTTACTATTCGCAGTCATCCAAAGTTCCGCAACGCACGTCGATTACCTCCGTAAGCCTGAATTCCCGGTCGAAGCTGCCCATATGACCATAGCTTCCTTTTTCACTTTTTACTCCCCTGAGAACGACATAAGCGCCCTGACAACTATCGCCGATTGATGTATCGCCAATCGATAAGGCTGTTACCTCCTCAATTAGTTTAGAATACTCTTCTCCGTCAATTACCCACCATACTTCATTGGAACCACAGGGATAAAAATTGCTCTGTTCAAATCCGAAACTGAACTGGCCCTCATATGTTTTTTCCAATGTTTCTTCATTTTCGCATGCGATGATCAGGAAAAGAAGGAATACAATCCAAATTAAAGGGCGAAGATTCTCAGACATGCACAGCATAGCGACCGGTACCTGTTCCTGATTCTGTCAAATTTTTCGCTTGCGCGATGTATTGCGACAGGCGAACGGTGGTATCGAGTTCGATCCGGGTGATGTTCCGTACGGTCAGACGCTGGTCTTCAACGGAAACAGCGTAAGGCCGTAATCGTTCATTTTGCACTGATACCTCCTTGTGCGTTCGCCTTGTCAGGCGATGGTTTTCGGACTTCCAACAGATATTGGTATAAAGGTTTGAGAAGAGAAAAAGAAGAAGTAAGATAATCCACGAGTCCGGGACCGAACAGCGTTTTATCAATATTCCTGTTGCAAACCAGATACAGGTTTTTCCGTTGATACCATTCAAGTATTGCGCCGGATTTGCTTTTATCAATTAATCTGACATATTTTTCACCAGCAATGTGGAAAATGTCTTGTTTGCCATAGAAGGAAACGACACGGTTAAATTTTTTTGGATCCTCATCAATGGTTTCACGAAACGATCGCATTGTATTAGGCGATGCGCTGTAAAGACCCATACCGAACCGGTAGGAGTAGGGGGAAAGTTCGAAGAAATAGGCCGGGGAATCTTTCCAATCCCTTTTTGGTCTTTTAAATGTTATCCATGCGGTAGTTTTATAGGGTGACTTGTTTTTTGTAAATCGCGTGTCCCGGTAAATCCTTGATATGGTACGATTGACGGCCGGGCTGACTTCGAAATACGGATCGATGGTAAGCATAAATTCGCTTAAGTCGCTTACCAGGTTTTTTAATGGATTCAGCAAAAATTCATAATATTCGGTCTTGTGTTGCGTAAACCACGGTTTATTATTGTTCATTCCCAGCGCTCTCAGGAAGACAAACGTTTCCTCGCGGAAACCGGTGAATAAATGTTCGCGGCTCATAATTGCGGATCCTTGGAGAATTGATCGGTAACAACCAACCATTTGTCATTTTCTTTTATCAGGGTAAACATATCTCGTCCGCTCATGTTGATGGTTTGACCAACCAAATCAAATGACAAATCGAAATAGTAGGTAACGATAGCGATTTCCCCAAATATTTGTACCGTTGGGTCTCTCTCTTTCCAGGAATGTATTTTGGCGTTTTCAGCGAAACCTTGCCAACTCTTCAGGCAGACTTCTTTTCCTTCCAGTCGGAATCTGTTGGTTGTCGTGATAGCGACCATTTCTTCATGAAAGTAGTCAGCCAGCTTCTCCAATTCGGCCGGGTCGCCGCACGTCCAGCATTTGTTCAACTTCCGGACTGTGTTCCACACCAAGAAGACTGTGTCTGCTTAGTGCATTTTACAGAACTTTTTGGACTTGATCCAATAAAACGGCTGATAATACTTTATTATTCATTTATCCATTCAAATTTCATATGCAAACTTTAGTGAATCAGACATGTGAAAAGTAAGATATATTTGATAAACCGTAATCAGGTACGTCAACCGTCCTCGTCTACGTTTCACTATGCCGGGCACCGGTCGTCGTTTTTTACTATGGTGCGAATGCAATTATCCCTTCTCGTCAAGCATGGATGCTTGTCTTACTCGTACGACAACCGTCCCCGGTTGTCGACATCATGC
>JALUTR010000324.1 GCA_027021785.1 Fidelibacterota bacterium
CAAATCATTGAACTAAAATTTTCTTACCCGGGGTATTGATTTAAATCCTTATTATTTCGATAGTTTCGTTTAATTTGTTGTTCCTATTGCATTATTTGGGGTTAACCCGGGGAGTACAAAAAAAAACAACCTTTAAGGAAAGATCGGGACCCGGAAGAAACGGGAGAAAAAATGTTAAAAAGTGCTATTGGAATCGGTAAAAGGGTGGACGGGAAAAACAGGGCCGTCGTTTCCGGACCTGTTTTTCCTATGGGTATTAATCAATCCTGAATGTTGACCGGGGACAATTTATCCCATCGGGAGGGACTAATATCCTCCGCCGATTCCCACTCCAATTAAAAGGGACGGCCCGGCTCCACCTACGGACAGGGTAGCGGCAACCAGGAGCTTTTCCGTAAAAAAGAAATCCGCGCCGGCTATGATAGGAACATAGGTTCCTGAATTGGTCTTATCCTTAGAATTATTATATAAGCCAATACCGGCCCCGCCATAGACAATGAGTTTTTCTTTGTATTTGGTCCGAACACACAAGGCGTTTTGAATATAGAATCCATCCGTTTTCCCAAGGCTTAATTTCATCCCAAATCCGGGAATCAATTTCAGGAATTCCAAATCACCATAAGGAGGAAGCTCGGCGGTAATGCCAAAACCGGTACCCCCGGCGCCACCCAACCCAAAATCACCGGACAAATTCCACGCCGCTTTGCTGTCGACAAAGGTTAAGGGACCAATAGATTTCTGTCCCATTAACATCAGCGGCATCAACACGATGCTTATCAATATTGCGTTCTTCATTCTATTTCCTCTTTTCTATTTTGAATTTTGTGAATCTTGCGCTTAATGCATTCAGATAATATTTTTACTGAGGGCTTTTTTTACGGCACGTATTTTGTTGTTTACACCCAATTTGCGGTAAATGTTTTCCATGTGTTTTCGCACCGTAGCCGGTGAAATGAACAGGTTTTTTGAGATTTCCTTATAATCCAGTCCCCGGTTGAGTTGTTTCAGCACTTCGATTTCCCTCTTGCTCAAACCGAAATCTTCAACTGTTTGGTCTGCCCGTTTCGGATTCCGCAGGAGTTGCAATGATTTTGCCATCACCGACTGGGACATGGAAGCCCCGCCTTCCATGGCGGCTTTTATCGCTTCGTAGACTTTATGGGGAGGTTCATCTTTGAGGAGGTAACCTATTGCTCCCGCCTGGATCGCGTTATAAATCTTCTGCTCATCGTCGAATACCGTCTGCATGATGATCTTGATCTGGGGATATTTTTGTGTGATTTCCGCCGTGGTTTCAATGCCATCCATCTCCGGCATTACAATATCCATGAGGATCACATCCACAGCGTGGTCAAGAGCAAGCAAGTCCAGCAACTCTTTTCCGTTGGAAGCGATGAATTTGACTTCGATATCCTTTGGAAAGAGCTCCAGTTTTTCCTTAATTGATTGAGCAAGACGATAGTTGTCTTCGGCAATGGCAACCCGGATCTTCATGCTGTTTTTTTTCATTCCTGCAATTCCCGAATTGGGTCATAAGGTAATTCCATTTAACCGCTCCTATCAATAAGACATATGCCTGATTTTTTTTAAAAGATAATTTGTTACGCCGCGGCCCCGGCCGAATCGGAACGCAGACGGATTAAACACGTAACCGTGGTCCCTCCCGTTCCGCTTTCCAGGGAAAAACTTCCTCCCGCTTTTTCACAGCGATGTTTCATGTTCCGCAGACCATTGCCTTTTTTTACCCGGCCAAAGTCAAACCCGTGGCCGTCATCGATTATTTTTACCTGCAAATCCTCTTCATGTTTATCGAACTGAATCAGGATTCGATCACACCCGGAATACTTCAGGGAATTCTGGATTGCCTCCTGAATTATTCTGAACAAATTAATCATTTGCAGGGAGGACAGTTTGATGTCTTCGGTTATTTTGTTTTCAATCGTCAATTCCACGGCCCCAAACGATTCCCTGAAGCGTAGTTTGATTTCATTCAGTTTGTTAACCAACCCCTCTAAGGAAGCAACCTGGGTTTGCAGGGCCCAGACGGTATTTCGTAATTCATTGATGGTTTCGCGACCGAAGGAACTAAGATGTTTAAGTTTTTCCAGAATCGCCGGCTCCCCTGTCTGATAGGTAAGATTATCGATGGAACTGACCAGGAAAGTTAAATTCGATCCGATATTATCATGGAGTTCGCGGGATATGCGTTCCTTCTCCTCGGAAATCTTTTGTCGGTACTGAGACCGCTTAATCTGGTCTTCAAGTTCCAACTGACGGTTAATCCGTTTTATTTTCTGACGTTGAAATTTGTAACTGCCGAAACTGATCACGACCAGCAATAAGAAAATCAGGCCGGAGATGATTAAGAGAGTGTCCCGGTTTTTAATTTTTAATTGTTTCTCGATTAATTCCCGGTCTTTCTTTTCCGTTTCATATTCAATCTGAAGCCTGGCGATTCTGGCGTTCGTCCGGATGTTCACCAGGGAATCTTTATACACCTGATAGCGTTTCAGACTCTCGAAAGCGTTTTTATAATCACCCGCCTTCTGATAAAGGTCCGCCAATTGATCAAAACAATATGTTACCTGGTAATTTTGTTCAAACGCATCGGGTGTCTCGATCACTTGGCGATACATAGCAATCGCCGAATCCAGGTAGCCCATCTGGTTGTACAAATCCCCCCACATAATCAGATTGGTCAGTCTTCCGGATTTTTCCGATTCTCTTACACGGTATCGGTCCGATTCGGTTAAGTACACCCGTGCCTGCGAGTAATCTTTCCTTAACGCCGACAATCCCGCCAGATGATTCAAAGTAAAAGGAATCCCCAGAGTATCCCCGAATTCTTCCTTGAGATTCAGTGCTTTTTCATAGTAATAAAAAGCACTGTCCAACTGATTATCCATCTCCTGGAGAACTCCGTAATTATCATACAGAGTTGTTAAACTTTGGGGCAGACCGTGCTGTTCGGCCATCCGAATGGCTCTCAACATATATTTTTTGCCTCCTTCCAGGTCCCGCCGCTTCATCTGATAACCAAGATCACCATACACAAGTACCAGATCCGCAATCGAGTTTTCAGCTTCAAAAATACGAATGGCGTCTAAATAGGAATCGACGCTTGCCGCATACTTCCCTTTCATATATAAGGCAAGCCCCAGATTTGTTTTGGCCCGGGCTTCCCCTATCTGATAACCGATCGCACGAGCGTCCCGGGCATTTTTTCGGAACAAAGGGATACTCGCTTCAATATTCGAAAAAATCCAAATCCGGGAAATGGCGTTAATGGAATCAATCTGCGAACGATTCTGAGCAAAAACAGGCATTTGCAGTATTAACATGAAAATCATCAACGTTGTTTTCAAAATATAATACATGATCCTACCGGATATTGAATCGAAGGTTTCGATATCCGGCAAACTTTTTACTGTGTAATAAAAATGATAATCCGACACTCATATAGGCTTCTGTCAGTTGATAAACCTGTCCAATATATAATTACCACCACAAATAATGCCATGAATATCCTCGAAATGTGCTGCGTGCGGGGCGGAACGACGGTCGGGAAACCGGATCCCGAAGTTGGTTTACGCTATCGGAAGCATAAATCGCAAAAGCGGACAATTAAGGCTATTTGTCGTGGCAGTGCAAACAGAGCGCCGAACCGACTTGAGATTCACGGAGCAGGTACCCATTGGCGGAACTCACATTATCATGCGGGTCATGGCAGGAAGAACATTCCACTTTCGCTCTTCCCCCACCCTCGTAAAATGGAATCGGCATGTCATTTGACTTTATGGGAATGCGAACATGACATTTATTACAATCCGGGTTGTCGCCCAGGGTTTGATGCCACCATTCCACTCCCACCGGATGATCATCGGAAAGATCTTCCCCGATCAAAGCCTCACCGTCGATATAAATGGCTCCCGCCCTCCCACCGAAAGAATCCACGGCAATCGTTCCGTCATGGCATGATAAACACAGCTTTGAGGCGCGTCCCGGAGCCTGGATAGGGCCATCTAAAGTAGGACTGGAATAAATTGTGTAACTGGCATTGCTCATATCGTGGTTCCACAAGGGGGTAACCGATGTGTTTGCGTCATGTGGCGTATGACAAACCACGCAAATTTCCCCGGCCGACCATCCCTGAGAGGAAAAATCATGGACACTGCCCTCGATACCCAAACCGGAAATAATGGCAACAGTACCGCAAATGAAAGCAATGAGAGTGGACCTGTAAATAAGTCCTTTGATTACTGTTATCTTAACCGCCACGGATTTACAGTTGAGTGAAAAACACATGTACCACTTCTTTTACAATTTTCATGCCAGCTACAGGAGAGGAGAGGGGTAGATTATTCGTGGTTTAAATAGACGGGAAACAAACCCTGTTTGCGCAATTTCCCACAGTCAGGTACGTAAAATAACGCTCTTTGAAACGTGATTGTCAGAATGAAACAAACAAAGCGGGGTGACATGTCGGGTAAAACGTCAGCAGGAAGCTTACGGAGAATTTTGGGAAGTAATTCCCGGCTCCAGTATTTCCCCTGTGTCTTCTAAAATACAATCGGGGATGAGTTGTTCGGAAACGGAGAAAAAACCTTATGGATTACGATCGCGCCTTGGTCTTTTTCCCCCTGGTTTTCGCGCGGAACTTTTTCTTACTTCCGACCTGTCCATCTTTAAATTTTGATATGTTCAGGCGCTTACCGGAAACAACGACTTTTTTAAGCAGGTTCAGTATGTTTTCGGGCATTCCCGCGGGTAAATCGACGGTACTGAAATCCTGAAAAATCTCAATTCGGCCAATATACTTGCTGTCCAGTTCGACCTCGTTGGCAATAGCTCTGACGATGTTACCGGGTTTGACGCCGTGGGATTTACCAACCAGAATTTTGTAACGTTCCATTCCCTTTTCCGGCGGCGTAAATGGCTTGCGGGGTTTTTCGCTTCGGTCGCTTTTTACATCGCCGCGCCGGGCGCGCCTTTCCGGCAGGTTCTTCAGCAGCAACGGGTCGTCCCCGTAAAGCAGTTTTGCCAGGGCGGCGGCAATTTCGAGGGAAGGCACATCCGACTCCATGCGGTATTGCTCGATGATTCGGGCGTAAGGCTCCAGGTCGTCCGTGCCGAGGGCTTGGGTAATCCGGTTCTTGAAGCGTGCGATCCGTTTATCGTTGATATCCGCCGTTGTCGGCAGTTTCATCAATTCAATTTTCTGCCGGGTGGCTTTCTCGATTGCCCGGAGCATCCGTTTTTCGCGGGGAGCCACAAACAGGATAGCTTCGCCTTTCCGTCCCATGCGGCCGGTGCGGCCGATGCGATGAATGTAGGCTTCGGTGTCGTATGGAATGTCGTAATTGATGACGTGGCTGATCCGGCTGACGTCCAATCCCCGGGCGGCCACATCCGTGGCAACCAGGATGTTTAATTTCCCTGATCTCAACCGTTCTATGGTGCGTTCCCGCTGTCGCTGTTGGATATCGCCGTTAAGGGGCGCCGAAGCATAGCCGCGCGCTTCCAGTTTTTCCGAAAGCTCTCTGGTGCTGATCTTGGTACGGACAAAAATGAGAATGGCATCGAACACTTCGGCTTCCAGTATCCGCGTGAGAGCATCCAGTTTGTGGTAACCGCTCACCATCCAGTAGCGCTGATTGGTGGTCTCCACGGTGGTGGTCCGGGTTTTGATGGTGATTTCCCGGGGATCGTTCAGGTACTTCTTCGCGATCTTACGGATGGCAGGCGGCATCGTGGCGGAAAACAGGGCAATCTGACGCTTTTCAGGGGTCCGCTCCAGGATCCATTCCACGTCGTCAATAAATCCCATCCGCAGCATTTCATCCCCTTCATCCAGGACCAGCGTGGAGAGGGTCTTAAGATTCAGGGTTCCGTGCCGCATGTGATCCATCACCCTTCCCGGCGTACCGACTACTACCTGGACGCCCCGTTTCAATTGCTGTAGCTGTGCCGTATAACTCTGTCCGCCGTAAATGGGCAGGACATGGAATTTCTTCAGCCGCGCGGCGTAGCCCTGGAATGCTTCCGCGACCTGGATCGCCAACTCCCGGGTTGGCGTAAGCACCAGTACCTGGGGGGATTTTATTTTCATATTGATCCGCGAAAGCAGCGGCAAGGCAAATGCGGCGGTTTTTCCCGTTCCGGTTTGAGCCTGTCCCACCAGGTCATGTCCTTCCAGTAAATAGGGGATTGCCCGGGCCTGGATCGGTGACGGCGTTTCATAGCCAAGGTCTCTGACGGCTTTCAACACCGGCGCGGCCAGTCCGAAATCGTCAAATTCGATTAAAGGTATCAATTCATTATTCATAGTTCCTGTCTTTCAGTCAAACGGACCTGGTCAGAATTATTTATCCTGTTGCATAAATCCATTATCAGCCCGGCTGCGAGTGATCTGTGTCTTCGTTCCTATTTAATAAAACGGGGAGCCATATTTTACCGGGGGGACACACAATCAGTTGTAATCTCTTAATCGAAGGGGCAAATATAGAAAAAGCTTTACTTATGGCGAGGGCGAAGTTCGCCCTAACTACATTCAAATAAAATAAACTTATTTAATTATATTCGTCGAAATGATAAAATATGGAAATCTTTCCGAAACAAGCGCCATCAAATCGTGCGTATCGCTACTGGTCGGATTCGTCGTGTCAAACCGAGTTAATCGCCCTGATAATTCCGACGGCTGTGAAATCTCCACTGGTTATTTCTCGATATTGCAAACAAGACTTCCAACCACGAAATTATCTCACATCCGCGATAAATTCTTCCAATAACGCGTTAAACCGCTCCGGTTGCTCCCACTGTGGAGCATGTCCGGCATCGGGAATAACCTGTATTTCATTCCGCCAAAGTGTTGGTATTGTAAGTTTGGCTATATAAGATTTATTCACCAACTGCTCATCTTTTCCGTGGAAAAT
>JALUTR010000325.1 GCA_027021785.1 Fidelibacterota bacterium
CTACGTTGAAAAAAGACGCCAATCATAAAAACAAATTTTCCCACATCGACAGCAAAGGCAATCTCCGCATGGTGGACGTGTCCGATAAAAAAACTTCATTTCGCGAGGCGCGCGCGATGGGGACGGTTCGAATGCAACCCGGGACGTTAAAGGCATTGCTCAACGATAATCTCCCAAAGGGGTCTGTCCTGACGGCGGCAAAACTGGCCGGGATTCAGGCCGCCAAAAAAACCGCCGGCCTGATTCCTCTCTGCCATCAGCTCAATTTGTCCTGGGTGAATCTGGAATTCGAAGCCGGAACGGATCAAATCACAATCCGCTCGATCGTAAAGACCAGAGAAACCACCGGTGTCGAGATGGAAGCCCTGTCCGCCGTGGCGGTGGCCGCCCTCACTATCTACGACATGTGCAAAGCCGTGGATAAAACCATGATCATTTCAAATATCCATTTGACTGAAAAAACCGGCGGCAAAAGCCGACATCAAACGGAATACCGTCCGCAAGTAGGAATCATCACGCTTTCCGATTCCGTCGCCCGCGGCGATCATGAAGATCGCTCCGGTCCAATCCTGGCCGATGGACTCAAAAAAGCCGGTTGTTCGGTACGGCATCAAACCGTTTTACCGGACGGTTCCGATAAACTGGTTCCCACCCTTCGGCAGTGGATGAAGGAGGGGGTGGAATTGATTCTGACCACGGGCGGCACCGGGCTGGGCCCGCGGGACATGACAATTCCCATGCTGGAACCGCTCTTCGACTACCGTTTACACGGTGTCGAACAAGCCCTCCACGTCTACGGTCAAAACAAAACTCCCACGGCCATGTTATCGCGCCTGGCAGTAGGCGTAATTGATTCAAAAATCATCGTTTGTCTCCCGGGTAGCACGGGCGCCGTGAAAGACGCGTTGAATGTCTTGATACCCGATATTTTCCACGCCTTTCACATGTTCCGGGGAGAAGGCCATTAATGGACCATTTCCTGGTTGTTTTATTTTTTTTCGTCGCCCTGCTTTATTCCAGCGTGGGCTTAGGGGGAGGGTCATCATATACGGCACTCATGGCGATTTTCGGAGTTCACTACGAGCTTATCCCCACCACCTCTTTGCTGTTGAACATGATTGTGACCGGCATCGGGTCCGTTAATTACTGGCGGGGCAAACATCTTCGAATAAAACTGATCCTGCTGTTTTTACTGACCTCCATCCCCATGAGCTACCTGGGTGGAATCATCCCTCTCTCAAAAGAAATGTTTTACATCTTATTACTGATCACATTATTATTTGTTGTGGCACGGATCTATATCTGGAATAATTTACGATTTCATATTTCCCTATCGTCCATGGGGCGCACGATTTTTATTCTGCTCCTGGGAGGAGCTTTGGGCTTTGTGGCCGGAGCTGTGGGCATCGGGGGCGGGATTTACCTGGTGCCATTAATCATTATATTCGGACTCGGTTCGGAAAAAGAAGCGGCCGGAACCGGGGCCCTGTTCATTTTCGTAAACTCCCTGACCGGCACAATTGCCCGTTACCAACGCGGCGCCTATGATTTCGAATTTATCCTGCCCCTCATCGCAGCCGTTCTGGCGGGAGGGTTAATCGGATCCCATTTCGGCGCGCTTAAATTCCGGCCGGTTACCATCCAGAAAACCCTGGGGTTTGTTGTCATCATCGCCATTGGCCTGTTGATCACGAAGATTGTATGATAACGACAACTACAGCCCGTCGTATCATTGAGGAGAAAATCCCCGCCCCGGGGACCGAATCGGTTCCCCTGACCGAGAGTTCGGGACGTATCCTGGCCCGGGAGATCAAGGCTCCTTTCCCCATGCCGCGGTTTACCAATTCGGCCATGGATGGTTTTGCCGTCCGCGCCGTGGACACCGCGGATGCGACAAACGATTCACCCGTTCGTTTGGCTTTGGTCGGATCCGTCCCGGCCGGGAGTCCGGCCGAATTCACCATTGAAACCGGCGCTTGTGCGCAGTGCATGACCGGCGCCCCCCTCCCGGTCGGCGCCGATGCCGTAGTGATGGTGGAAAACACCAGCGGGTTCAAAGCCGGGAAAGAAGTGGCAATTTTCAAACCGGTGACAGCCGGACAAAATGTGAGACGCCAGGGGGAAGAAATCCGCGCGGGCGAACGATTATTGTTGCCGGGACAAAAAATCGGTCCGGCCGAAATGGGGGTAATGGCCACTTTCGGCATTGGATCCGTACCCGTTTATCGACAACCCCGAATCACCCTCTACGCCACCGGCGACGAATTGGTTGAACCGGGACAACCACTGAAACCGGGAAAGATCTACAATTCCAATCTCTATTTACTGGCGGATCTTATCCGGAAAGTCGGGGCTAAAGTTGCGCTGCAAGCCGTCATCCGGGATGATCCGACGGAACTAAAATCATTTTTAACGGGGGCTCTGGAAACGAGCGACATCATCATCTCATCGGGCGGTATCTCGATGGGAAAGTACGACTATGTTCGCCGGGTATTGCTTGACCTGGAGGTCGAACAACATTTCTGGAAAGTGGCCCAAAAACCCGGGAAACCGCTTTTCTTCGGCACGGCCGGGGAAACGTTGATCTTCGGCCTGCCGGGGAATCCCATATCGCTATTCATCGGATTTATGGAATACATCTGGCCCACAATCGAACAAGGGATGGGCGCCCGGACAGGCGATCTCATCGAAGCGACATTAACGGAAACATTTCCGCGCGAACCGAAAAAAGTCCGGTTCCTGTTCGGCAAGGCCCGGATCGAAAACGGTAAAATATACTGTGCCCCGGCCGCCAAAAGGGGATCGCACATGCTGACTTCGGCGCTGGAAGCGAACTGTATTCTGCGCGCCGAACCGGGGGATTCGCCACTGCAACCCGGAGATACCGTATTCATTCGTTTGTTACCGTGGAAAACGATTAAATCGTGCTCATGACACGAAACAACCATCGGCCATGGAGTATTAAACCGAAAGCCGAATTAACCGCCGATAGACAATGAAAGATACTTTACTGATCAAGGTACGTTGCTTTTCACAGGTGAAATATGCCCTGGAGAAAGACAAATTAACCATCACCCTGCCCGTCGGGTCTACCACCGGGGACCTGGAAAATACAATCCGTCAAATGGCAAAAAATAAACTGGACCGGATACACCTGCGGGTCGCGGTGAATCAAACCTATATCGATCAACCGGTTCTACTTAAGGATGGGGATGAAGTGGCTCTCATTCCCCCGGTACAGGGCGGGTAATTCTCAGTTGGATATTTCCATGCGCCTGTGAATAAATAAATCCGGTTATGAACTGATACACATTGAACCCCATGATTATTACCGAAATTACCGAAGATAAAATCAAACCATTTTCCTCTCCAGACAGCAATACCGATGATACCGGCGCCGAACTCGTATTCAACGGGCGTGTGCGGAACCGTGAGGAAGGTGATGAAATTATTGCCCTGGAGTACGAACATTATGAAGGCATGGCCGAACGTGAGTTAAACCTTCTAGCCCGTAAAACGATAAAGGAATTCCCGGTTCACGATTTATTCTGTCGCCACCGGGTTGGGAAGGTACCTGTCGGGGAAGTGGTGCTTCATGTGGTAATTCGCTCAAAACACCGGGCGGAAGGGCTGGAAGCGATGGCCTGGTTTATTTCCGAATTAAAAAAACAGGTTCCGATCTGGAAATGGGCAATTCTGCCGGACGGCTCCAAACGTCCCAGCCAATGCCAATCCGAATAATTTCCATTCCGTAATCTCATCACCCCTAGATAACATACGAACCATTGTATTTTTCGCCGCAAGATCGTGCGATCCGACCGGATCGGATTTTTCAACCATCGGGAATATTCAATCGGGATTAAAAACATACGTGTGTTGTGATATTTTCAATAAACCCATAAGCAATTCATTCGTATTTTCGCGGGCGCGAAACTATGCGTTTTTCTAATCAATTCCTCACCAATTTGATCTATAGGATCACCCAATCAAAATGGTTGATCATCGCTTTTATTATTGGTTTCATCCTTCTTCTCCTGCCCACACCGTCCGGTCTTACCTTACCTGGGTATCGAACGATCATTATTGTCATTATCGCGTTAACACTGATTATCACCGAACCGATTTCCCTGCCCGGGGTCGCATTTATCATTATCGTATTGCAGGTTTATTTTGGCATTGGGGACGCCAACTTGATTGCCCGTTCTTTTATGAACGATGCGGTATTTTTCATCATGGGTTCCCTGATGCTGGCCGTGGCCATTATCAAACAGGGATTGGATGCCCGGATTGCACTGGGAATCATCCGGTTGACCGGCAATCGTACCCGCCGGATTGCCTTCGGCTTTACGGCGCTGTCCGCCATTTTAGCCTCGTTTATCGGTGGGCCGACGGTGGCGGCAATAATGCTGCCGATCGGAATGACCCTGATTAAGAACACAACGGCGGACAGTAAAAAAGCCGTTAATTTATCAGGCCTGCTTCTCTTCTCCATCGCTTACGGAAGTTTGGTCGGTTCCATCGGGACCCCTTCCGGGGGAGGTCGAAACGCCATTATGCTGATTTACTGGAACGAGTTCGGTGCGCCGGCTCTTACCTATGCCGACTGGATGCTGTATGTTTATCCCCTGGTATTAATTCAAATACCGGTTCTGGGTTGGATACTGTGGAAAAGTTTCACCCCGGAATTTCTCCAGCTCGATAGTGGGGTACGAAAATTAAAAGTCCAGGTGGCCAAAGCCGGTAAAGTGCATTTCAGTGAAATCCTGGCGGTGGCAATCTTCTTCCTGGTATTTCTGGGGTGGATATTTCTTTCCGAACGATTCGGACTCGGCATTATCGCCTTGTCCGGTGTGGTGTTGTATCTGGTCACCGGGTTGGTTAAATGGCGGGACCTGGATCGCCATGTTAACTGGGGGGTGATTATTCTTTTCGGGGCAACGATCTCCCTGGGAACCCAAATTAAAACCACCGGCGCGGCGGTTTGGTTGGCAAACCAGATTCTGGACATGTTGGGGCAATCCCTGTATTCGATTTCTCTCGTCACGGACACCGTAATCGTAACCCTGACCACTGTTTTGGCTAATGTATTTTCCAGTTCCGCCACCGTTGCCGTACTGGCGCCGATTACCCTGAACTTACCGGGAGACACCATCCACGTCGGATTACTGACGGTAATCTCATCGGCATTCGGTTATTTTACGGCGGTGGCGGCCCCGGCCTGTACTATTATTTATGCCAGCGGATTGCTTAAGGCAAAAGATTTCTTAAAAACCGGTTGGAAAATGGGTGTAGCTTCCATCATCCTGGTAATGATTTACGCCAATACATACTGGCCCCTGTTGAAATGAAACCTGTACCGAACATATTGCCAATTGACAAATCAATATTGTTAAATGAAAATTGAACACCGAATCATTATATTATTCGGATGATAAAACTGAAAAAAACACTTGATCAATAACTTTCAGATTAATTACCAACCCGAACTGGTATGCGCTTTTTAATTGCAATCGGAAGTGAAGAATATTCCGAGCCGACTTTGAGGGTCGGTATGCAGGTGGCCCGTGGTTTTGGCGCTTCCGTGACGATCGCCTATGTGGGACCGAAAATAAGCGGTTTTACCACCCATGAAGTCCAGTTGGCACACGAGAATCTCGAGCGTTGGGAATTTGACCGACCGGGTGTCGAAGTGTTGGAATGGGCCTTCAATTACTTAGCGAAAAATGAATACATCACTCCAAAATCAATTAAGGCCGGTTTCCCGAAAAAAACACTCATACAAACCGGCGGCAACCGTTGCGAAGTATTTCTCCCGGGAACATTCTGCGAAGATGTGAATCTGATCCTGAGAAACGGCGACATCATTTCCGAACTGCGGGATGAGGTTCAGGAAGGCGGGTATGAAGTGACCATCATCGGTGGCAGCCAAAAACGGCGCATGGCTCACGATTTGGTACAATACATAGACAGTTCAATCCTGGTAGTAAAGAATTTCTCCACCGATCGTCAATATCGCCTGTTACTCGCCGTGGACGATTCAAAGGGGACCAAAAAAGCGGTAAAATACGGGGCGCGGGTTGCCCAGGCCTTCAATACGCCGGTCGATATCCTGACCGTTTCGAAAAGGGACTATTTCGGTCCGGGTTACCGCAAAGCAGCGGAATGGGCCGCCAAATTTTTACGCCGTACAAAGGTTACCCACAAGAATCTCTTCAAAGTGGGGGACCCGGTAAAAGTCATAAAAGAAACCGCCGGTGACGATCATATCATCGTAATGGGAGTGTCGCATATGAACCCGGTGAAAAAGTTTTTCATGGGCAGTAAACCGGTAAAAGTAATGGATAACTGTCAATGTTCGATTTTGATCGTTAAATAACGATTTCCCCCTTCTATAATTTCGCATATCCGAAGAACCAAGTTCAACGAAGCTAATCCGCCGGCCGGCGCGAAGCCGCGTGAAACCAGTTCGCCGACGGACAAGGAGAAAAATAATTTACTGATTACAATCCCACGACGGGTTCGTTTTGTCTCCCGTTTTTCGTCTCTTGTCTCCTGAATATTTTCATTTTTCTCCAATCATAACCGGGCAATACCGTAACAATTCAAAACAACTTGATTTCGGAAAGTAATGGAAGATAGTTGTTTGGCAAACCCGCTGCACCAGTCCCATTTGCGCCGCATGATTTTGTAGTCCCGAACCCGTGTAAACGTGTAATTTTCCATCTGAAATAAGGACGTCACACGGTGGTGAGTTCAATCTTCAGCTACTATACGAAATAAGTTACAGAATATGTTCGCAGGCATAAGAAAGAGCATACAGACAAGGTACCTTTTTTACATCCTCAGTATGCTCATTGTCCTTAT
>JALUTR010000326.1 GCA_027021785.1 Fidelibacterota bacterium
ATATGAAGAAACATAATCCTTACAAGAGCCTCCACACCCTGCGTGGCCGGGATAATGCGCAGAATCCATCAGTTGACCCACACAGAGGGGCAATCTATCTTTCCACAACACTCAGGTTTTCGTTACCGTCGGAAACCGCCTGCCGGTTCATGGTCGGGAGACCATGAACGATCAGGTTTCCTGATCTTATCCGTCAGCCACCTCATGATTTAATTCCCCGAAGGTTAAGCATACAATAACTCATGGCAACGCCCTCATTCCATTCTCCTTGTCCCGAAATAAACAATAAAACAGACTCATTGCCATATGGCACAATTATAGGGGCGGAATAATCTTACCCCATACCGTATCGCGCGTGAACAGCATTGGTAAAATGGAAAATACAAGTTCACATAGAACATGTCCAATTACCGAATATTACCGGGAAATTTGAGGTGATTTAGGGAGCATCAGAACAATCTTATTACCTGCTGTCCGAATAATTCTTCGAAACATTTATTTTGGACAGATGTGATGTCTGTTGGGTCTCCATTAAAGGTATGGCTTTTCACCGATTAAATGGTTAAAATGAACCTTCATGGCCATTAATATTAATTTGTTGTGTTATAGAAAGAACCATGATCATCTGATTACCCGGTGAATAAATGATTATAAAGACAAGAATATTCGTTTCAAATGATTATTCAAATAATTTGGACTTTATTGTCGCTAAACCGAATGATTGTTGTTCGGATTTCGGACTTATTTTCCCCTGGCAGGAACCATGTGGATTAGAAAGAGTTATCCGATACTGTCTCCCCGATTGTTTTTCTGTCACCAATAAGCCTCGTGGTAATTGATTTTGGAGCAAACAGAACAATCGCGGAGAAACGAAGCCCACCGCCGGACACTGTCCGAAACATTTTCGGATTCGGACGTGGAAACAGCGACCGGTCTGAATGGGAAATCGGATTTCATTTCACCTTCTGAGATGAAACATTACACGGTCGACCGGGGCAATCGGATCACTTTTCACAGGATTATCAGAACAAGTTAAAATAGTTACAGAACCGTTGCAATCAAAAGCTATCATAATACCCAAATCCACGGTAAGGAAATGGCAAAATATCGTCGATTTAATTTCAGGGGTTACTTCGGTTCCGGCCGCGTTGATCACACAGGTCAAAGCCCGGGGAATCGAGGTGCTTGTTTCCAGTCATTCCGAAGGAAACCCCTATTTGGCCGGAGAGAAGGCGGTTCCTGATTCAGGTTTTTATTGTGAAACGGTGGTGAAGAGCAAGTCTCACCTGTTAATACCGAACGCTCTCAAAGACAAAAGGTGGAAAGCCTGTCCCGGCATCGAATCGGGGATGATTTCTTATCTGGGTTTTCCCGTTTCCCGTCCGACCGGAGAGATATTCGGGACGATTTGTGTCCTTGATAATAAGGAAAATGCTTATGATAACATGAGTTTCAAATTGGTAAAACAGTTCCGGGAAGTGATCGAATCCGATGTGGAATATCTGGAATACAGGAGGACTAACTCCGAGCAATACAAACGGCTTTTAGAAGAATTGGAAGATGTTGTTAATGACCGTGCTCGTTTATTAGACGAATCCGAACGGGCGCGTCATGCATTATTGAGTATTCTGGAAGACTACCGGCAAACCGAAGCCCACTTGCGCGACAGCAAAAAGCGGTTAATGAAAATTCGCCAACTGGCTCGTATGGGGTTTATGGATTGGGATATGAGAACCGGACTGGTCGAACTTTCGGATGAAATAATTCGCCTGTTGCAACTTAATCCTGAGGAAAAGGGGATCGATTCGGAAATGATAAGCCGTATTTTGCATCCCGATGACCGGTCTCTGGTAAGGGAACGACTGGAGCGGGCAATCAAGGGGGAGGGTGAATTCGACGTTGATTTCCGGTTTATCCGTTCGGACGGAAAAGAATTATGGTTTCACGCGCAAGTTGAACTGATACGCGATGGTGAAGGAACGCCGGTAAGGTTGTTGAGCACACTCGTTGATATTTCCGAGCGTAAGCGAAGCGATGAGATTTTAACGGAAATCGCTAACGGTTTATCCGGAACAACGGGAGTAAGATTTTTCGAATCACTGGTTTGTCAGTTAACAACCATTCTGAGGGTTAAATTTGCGCTGATCGGTGAATTCCCGGAGCCTGATCGGGAAACACTCAGAATACTTGCCCTTGCGAACGAAGGTGAAATAACGGAGGATTTTGATTATGATTTATCGGGGGCCCCGCACGAAAACAACGGGGAAACGGATTTGCGTGTCTATCCGCGTAAGGTGCAAAAGGAATTTCCCGATAATACCTGGTTTAAGGAAATGGATATTGAAAGTTATTGTGGGATTCTCCTGTACGGCGCCGACCGTGAGGTATTGGGTCTGTTGGCGATTTTGGATAAGGAACCACTGGAAAACACGCATCTACCGGAGTCCGTTTTACGGATATTTGCTTCCCGCGCCGCGGCGGAACTTGAGCGTTTACGAGCTGAGAAAGAGCTGGAAAACACCTTAAAAGAACTCCGTATAATTACGGAACAACATGATATTTTGTTGGGCAATGTTCAGGACTTTGTCTATCGTCATGATACCGAGGGTACATTTTTCTATCTCTCTCCTTCGGTTAAGAAAATCACCGGATATACCACCGAGGAGTGGAAACGGCATTATACAACTTATTTAACGGAAAATCCGATAAACCGGTATGTAAAGGAAGCCACTGAAAAAGCATTGAAAACCGGTAAGCGACAAGCCCCGTATCAAGCGGAAGTCCGACATAAAAACGGTTCTTTGATTTTATTGGAAATTAACGAACAACCATATTTCGAACATGGCAAAGTGGGCGGGATCGTTGGTATTGCGCGGGACATTACGAAAAAAGTCAAAGTGGAAGCGGCTTTACAGGAAAGTGAGGAACAATTTAGAACGTTGATTGATTCGGCCAATGACGCAATCATCGGTATGGATAATAAAGGACTGATCACGGTCTGGAACAGGGCGGCGACCCGTTTATTCGGATACACGAAGAAGGGGGCTGTCGGTCAACCGCTTCACAAACTTCTTATCCCACAGAGATATCGTAAACAGGCCCGGGAAGGATTAAGGAAATATTGGAAAACCGGGGAAGGAAAAATCATTAATAAAACGGTTGAGTTGTGCGGTGTACGCAGGGATGGAAGTGAATTTCCGATTGAATTATCGATTTCAGGTATTAAACGCGGTGATCGGTGGTATGCCACCGGTATCATACGTGATATTACCGAACGCAAGAAAACGGAAAAAGAGCTTAATACGCGTGTGCACCAACAAGCCTCCGTAACCTATTTGGGGCAGCTTGCTTTATCGGGGGTGGAATTATCCAGGCTGATGAAAAAAGCCGTAAGACTTATCAGGAGTACTTTGGAGGTGGAGTATTCCAAGATACTGGAATTATTACCCGATGGTAAGGCCCTATTGCTAAAAGCCGGTGAGGGATGGAAAAAAGGGTCGGTTGGCAATGCCACGGTGGGATGTGGCAAGGGTTCGCAGGCGGGTTATACCTTATTCTCGAATCAACCGATTATTGTTAAAGACATGAGAAACGAACGCCGTTTTAAAGGTCCCAAATTATTACTTGATCATCAGGTTATCAGTGGTGTAAGTGTTGTAATTCAGGGGCATGATCGTCCTTATGGGGTCCTTGGCGCGCACACGAAGGAGTATCGCGAATTTACAAACAATGATGTCAATTTTTTACAGGCGATAGCCAATGTATTATCCCTGGCGATTGAACAGGCACGTGTGGAAATGGTATTGCGGGAGAGTGAGGAATTCATCAGGGGGTTGGTTAACACCGCTCCGATCGGTATCGGGATTCACCAGGGGGACAAATGGGTGCATGTGAACCGGTATATACTGGAGATGTTGGGATACGATAATAAAAGTTCCATCCTGGGGAAACCGGTTATGGAATTTTTTCATCCCGAATCGAAGTCGATTGTGACATATACGAAGAACAATCGATCATCGGCGCCGGTTGAAGTGGAAATTTTACGGCGCGATGGTTCGATTATAAATGGATTGCTTGCTTCCGTTCCGATAACCTATCAAGGCAAACCGGCGTTCGAAGTCACAATCGCAGATATCACCGCCTTGAAAAAAGCCGAAGCTACGTTACGGGAAAGCAGGGAAAAATTTCGACAGGTCATTGAGCAATCCAATGATGGTATTTATGTGTTACAGGGCGACCGGTTTGTTTTTATTAACCCACGGTTTTCGGAAATTACCGGATATGAATTGAAAGAGATCAGTTCGAAGGGTTTTCATTTCAGGCGATTGGTGGCCGATGAGGGTATGGAGGTATTGAAGCGACGGGATGCCATGCGCGCCAAAGGCGATATCCCGCCAAGCCGTTTTGTTTTCAAGGGACGAAAAAAGGATGGCACCCTGGTGGATCTTGAAGTTAGTGTCACCACGGTTGATTGGGAAGGGGCTTCGGCCGTCCTGGGGGTTATACACGATGTTACGGCACAGATACAAGCCCAAAAGGATATTGAAAAGGCCCTGGCAAAAGCGCGTCAGCAGGAAAGGGTCAAGAGCTTGTTCCTGGCCAACATGTCCCATGAAATCAGGACACCATTGAATGCCATCCTGGGATTTACCGAATTGGTCGAGGAATGCACGAAAAATTTACTGCGGGATGAGGAAAAAAGTTTTTTTGATACGATTCGTCACAGTGGGAAACGGTTGATGCACACCGTTCATGAAATCCTGGACCTTTCTCAAATTGAGGCCGGGGTAGTGGAATACAACCCCAAAATCCTGGATCTTTCGGAATTGGTGGGAACTATCTATCATGAATTCAGCCCCGAAGCGGAAATAAAAGGACTGGGATTCACCTACGAGAATACGGCAACGGATGCCATTATATCGGCAGACGAAGCCAGCCTGGTAACCGCCATTTCAAATCTGATTGATAATGCCATTAAGTATACCGATAAAGGTCAGGTCAGTATATCGCTCAAGGAAAAGGATGGAATCTTAGTACTCCGGATTGAAGATACGGGTATTGGTATGACCAAAGGCTATATGCGTCAAATGTTTGATGCTTTTTCACAGGAAAGCATGGGATATACGAAAAGGTATCAGGGCCTTGGTCTTGGTTTGGCAATTACGAAACGTTGTTTGGATATGAATGATGTTAAGATTGCTACGAAAAGCCGAAAAGGGGTTGGGACAACGTTTTCGCTGACTTTTAAAACAAGTGATCGAAAGTTGTCCCGTGCGCCGTTTGAACATGGCCGGGAACAACCGGCGATAAAACCTAAAAGGATAACGCGGATCCTAATTGTTGAGGATGATCCCAATTCACAGCGATTAATGAAGTTCTATTTAAAAGGGAATTATAACACGTGTTTCGCCCATTCGGTTAAACACGCAAAAAAACAGATGTCGAGGCAAAGAATCGATTTGATATTGTTGGATTTATCCTTGAAAGGTGATGAAGACGGAATTGATTTGGTCCGTTATTTGAGGAAACAGGAAAGATGGAAAAACTTACCGGTTATTGCCGTTACCGCGCATGCGCTTGTCACAGACCGGGAGAGTTGTTTATTGGCGGGGTGTAATGATTATTTATCCAAACCAATCAGGAAATCCGACCTTTTGGACAGGATAACACGGTTATTAACTCAATAGTACTTATATTTTTTCTTATAAAATTGCATCAAGTATGATTGCAAATTTTTTATTACTCGAAGAACATGATTTCCCAGTCCGCCGGTGAACCGGGAAAAAGAATCTGATAATGACCGTGGAAATATTTCCTCCAACATAATTCCGCAGTTATGGTTGTGTAGTTTGACCACCATGTTTGTCGCTCCTGAACTTTTTGACGGATATTAAAAGAAGCCCTGAATCATTCAGGGCGAATGATAGTAAGACGACAAAACCAGCCGGAGATACATAATATAAAATGGTAAACATGACATATTTCTAATTTTTTCCGTACAGTGATTTTTAGCCCTTTTATCTCGAATAGTCATTAATTCTGGTAAAGATTCGGGTATTTTCTATTTTTTTACTAAAGATTCATCAATTTTCGCCGATATTGATAATGAGTGACAAAGTTCACTGGATGAAAAAGGTGACCGGACGCTCAGATTTTACAGACTTTGGTCCGGTTACCAAGACAAGGATGTCATAACAACACATGGAGGTTAACATGGCGAGTGATTTAACTAGAGTTGGCGCCAATATTCAGGCTCTGCAGTCATTAATTTCGTTATCGAAAATTAATGAGCGAATCGGTTTACACCAGATGCGGCTGGCTACGGGGAAAAAGATAAACTCCGCGGCTGAAGATCCGGCTGGATATCAGATTTCCAGGAGCCTTGAAAGTCGGAAACGTGGTCTTACCGTGGCGCTGGCGAATGTTGGCAGTGCCAAGAATGTGATGAACATTGCCGAAGGTGGTTACCAGACGATTATGGATTTGTTGCAAACGATAAAGGAAAAAGCGACGCAGGCATCGGATGTGGCGCTATCATCCACGCAACGATCGGCTATTAATGACCAGGTATCAGCCTTGATATCGGAGATTGACGCGATCGTGAATGAAACCACGTTTAACGGTGTGAACCTGATTGACGGCTCCTATACCAGCAAGGCGTTTCACACCGGTGAAGCTGCAACGAATGAGTTGACGGTAACGTTGGGCGGCGCGGATTCGGCCGATTTGAGTATTAATAGTGTGAACGTTTCCACGGCGGCCAGCGCCAGTGCGGCTATTTCCACGGTGTCGTCGGCGATTGATACGTTAGCCAGTCGGATTCAGGATGTTGGTGAATACAAATCGAGATTCTC
>JALUTR010000327.1 GCA_027021785.1 Fidelibacterota bacterium
TTTTTCCAAGGTCCGTCGCCATTGATTGAAAACTTTTCTTCTGCTCTTTTGTGTTGGCCGACAAGTCGATGAGCGGCGTCAGCAGGACGACGTCATCGGAAAGTCGGCTTTCAAAAGCGCTTTTCAAATAGAAGGGTTCGCCCTGTAACAAGGGGCAGGTATTTGAGTGGGTGTAACCGTTCCGGACCTTAACGCCGGTTATGTGAGGAATAAAAAGGTAGTCGGGGTTTAAATCAAGCAGGTTTTTGAAAAAGCCGTGGGCGATTTCACAGGGATAACAGAAGGGGGCCGAACACAGATCCACACCTTCCTGTTCAACTTTCTCGGCCAGGACCGGACGAAAACCCAGTTTCTTGAAAAAATGGGCGTATAAAGGATAAAAAGATCCTGTCAGGAAGGAACGTGAGATGCCCACCGTGGGGGCGTCCGGCGGTAAATCGTCCAGGTCCGGAGCGTATTCGTCAAACACCAGTTGGTGTCTTTTGACCACCAGGTCGTGTTCTCCGGCATTGACCTTAATTTTTTTACGGATATTGTAGTACAGGTTGCAGGCGCCGCCGAAAGGATAGGTTTTGTTTTCTATTACAACACGGTTAATGGAACATCCCAGGTCGCATTTTTCCCTGCCGCCGGTACAGGCAAAAGAGGATTTATAGTTTACTTCACGGGTTACCAGGGTTTCCAGGTCAAACGGTTTCTCTTCCAGGAGACCACGATCGATACGATTTTTTACTTCCAGGGCAACCCCAAAGGCGCCCATTAGACCCGGTTCGGGAGGGACGATTATTTCCTTACCGGTCAGGGCCGCCATGGCGATCGGCACCGCACGATTGTAACACACGCCGCCCTGCATGAATACTTTTCTGCCTACCGGTCGCGCACCTTTAACACGGTTTACGTAATTCATGCAAATGGAATAGACCAGCCCGGCCACAATGTCTTCTCTTGGAATACCTTCATGGAAAGTGGTTTTTATATCGGAGGAAATAAACGCCGCGCACTGGTCGTTGAAATTGGGAGGACGCGTCCCCCGCATGGCATAGTCGGCGATGTCCTCCATTTCAATACCCAGGGTTTCCTTGGCCGACTCCTCCAGGAAGGATCCCGTTCCCGCCGAGCAAGCCTCGTTCATGGCATAATCGCTGGCAACCCCGTTGGTAACGAACGTGTACTTTGCGTCCTGTCCGCCGATTTCAAAGATGGTATCGACTTCCCGGTCAAAGTGAAGAGCCGCTACGGCGTGGGCGATTATCTCGTTGATCACCCCGTCGGTCAGAGCGTGCAGTCCGGCGATCTTGCGACCCGAACCGGTAACGCCCAATCCGTAAATCTCCACCTTAATTCCATCCAATTGATCAATGATTGCCCGGTAGCATTCCTGCGAAGCGCCGACGGGATTGCCGTTCGTGCGTAGGTATTCGCTGGCCAGAATTTTCAGGTCCGAAGCCCGCAGGAGCACAACCTTGGTAGTTGTTGATCCAACATCGAGCCCCAGGATACACCGGTCACCGTCCCGCGGCGTTCCGCGCGACATTCGGGCGAAAGTTACCCGATGTTCGAATTTGCTCAATGGTTGGTGATAGTCAAATTGCGAAACGTGTTTTGTGAACAGTTGTGCCGTGTCCGTAACCGGTTTGCTTGGATTTTCAATTGCCCAAAGCGCAGCCCCAAGGGCTTCGAAGTAAACCGCTTCCCGGGGTATGGTAAGGTTTTTGATCTCCCGTTTAAGGTAATCCATCATCACCGTGATTTTCGTAGTGCCCCCGACGATCATGATGTTTTCCTTGGGGGTGTTTTTCAGCAATTCCAGGATTTTGTTGGCCATCATCCGGCTTAGTCCGGCAACTACCTGGCCCTTGGGAACGCCCTTGTTGGTGGCGTGAGTACAATCGCTTTTGCAAAAGACCGAACAGCGTCCGGAAACGAAATAAGGATCCTCGTCCTGGGCATACTCGATCGCATCTTCGAGACTGACGGCCATCCGGCGGGTTTGCTGGATAAAAAATTCGCCGGTCCCCGAAGCGCATTTGTTTCCGGTATAAACCTTGCTGATCTTGCCGGATTCCGCCAATTGATACACCATGAAAGTCTCTCCGCCGGCGCTGATAACGGCATTGTAAGGCTTTCCTGTACCATTGACGTGCTTTAACGCGTATTCCACGGCCAGGGGCTCGGAAATACCGGGCAGGGTAAGGGATTCCTTAAACCTTCGGCCTGTGACCGCAATGGAGTGATAATTTTTAAGTTCGATCCGGTTGAGCAAGTCCAAAATAATTTTTTTAGGATTTCCCTCATGGGGACGGGAGAGAACGCTGGAAACGACAGTTTTTGTTTCATTCTTCTCAACCGTCACCAAAGTAATGGTTGAGGCACCGGCACAAAGACCAATCGATCTTATCATTAAAAATACCTCCGTTGGTTAAAAAGAAATACAAGTTGCAAAACCAGATTCAACGAACGGGTGAAGTATATGAAAAAGAACAATAATTAAAAACACAAGATTTTGTTCCCGGACTCACATTGCCCGGTCGAAGATTCGGGTCGTTAGCAGGGAAAAACCGAATGTCGGACAAGGTAAATATTCCGGCAGCGAAACCCGAATTCTCAGGCGTTACACTCCATTTTTTGTCCCGTCACGGATAGTTTGAATTTCTTCAGAAAACTAAATATTACGATACGTCTGACTCTAAAACCGATCTTAAGGAAACAAAAAGGGCAATTCTAAATATAGTCCCACAGGACGTTTCCCTGTAAATTCACTTCCCCTTTAAACAGACCGAGAGACGAATGATCAAAACACAAAAAACATTCAGAACTGCCGGAACAGTAATTGTCGGCGTAATAGTGGCTGTTTTCCTGTCGGGATGCGGCACGAAAAAGGAATCGGCCTCGAGCCGGGAAAAGGGAAAAGGAGAAGAGTCACGCTCTTCATCGAAAGCGTCGGAAGCATTGCTTTATCCCGGAGAAAAACATTTCAGGAATATACGTCAATTGACGTTCAGCGGCGAAAACGCGGAGGCCTATTTCAGCGCCGACGGCAAAAAGCTGATTTACCAGGCCCATGACGGCAAAGGGCTGTGTGACCGGATTTACATCATGGACCTTGAGAGCGGAGATAAAAAACTGGTTTCCACCGGTGAGGGGGTTACTACCTGCGCATATTTTCAATATCCTAAGGATGACAAAATCATTTATGCCTCAACCCATTTGGCCGGAAAAGATTGTCCGTCTCCGCCGGATTACAGTCAGGGCTATGTTTGGAAACTACATGCGGGGTACGATATTTTCCGTGCCGACCCCGACGGCGGGAATTTGGAGCGTCTGACCGAAACACCGGGTTACGATGCCGAAGGAACCTATGCTTTCGACGGCAGCAGAATTGTGTATACGTCCCTTTCCAGTGGTGACCTGGAAGTTTGGACCATGAAGCCCGACGGCACCGACAAATATCAGCTTACCGATCGGGTCGGTTATGACGGAGGCGCTTTTTACAGTCATGACGGCACCAGGATTGTCTGGCGCGCCTATTACCCGGAGACCGATGAAGAGATTGCCGATTATAAACGCCTGCTGGCTGCGAATTCAATTCGCCCCATGGCGCTGCAAATATGGGTAATGGATGCGAACGGCGGAAACAAGATTCAGTTAACGCACAATAAAGCGGCCAATTTTGGTCCTTTCTTTTTCCCCGATGACAAACGGATTATCTTTTCGTCCAATCTCGTAGACCCAAAAGGCAGGAACTTTGAACTGTACGCGATCGGAATTGACGGGGAAAACCTGGAAAGAATAACGTATTACGAAGGGTTTGACGGCTTTCCCATGTTCAGTCCGGATGGAAAGTACCTGGTCTTTGCCTCAAACCGGAACCAGGCCAAACCCGGGGACACGAATATATTCATTTGCGAGTGGGTGGATTAGCGTAAATGTTCCGGCAAAGACAAAATAAGGTTTTCGTGTTGCTTTCCGGCGTTCTCCTTACCGCCGGGTTATTTTCACAACCGGCCCGAAACGTGGAGAACGACCCGGTCCTGGAAAAGGTCTTGGAAAAGGCTCGACAACTGGGTGTACCGCCGATTTATGTGCGCGAAACTTTTTCCCGACCGGAAGTTGCCCGGCGGGAAAAAGTTATCGAACGATTCAACGCGCCTTATGAGGCCAAACCTTACGACCAATACAGGAAGATATTCATTACCCCCGGAAGAATTGAAGGTGGTGTTGTTTTTCTCCGGGAGAAAAGGAAATTGATTGATGCGGTGTCGAGGAAATATGGCGTCGACCCGTTCCTGCTGGTCAGCCTGGCCGGTGTGGAGAGCAATTACGGAAACAGCCATAAGGAATATTCCGTCTTTAACGCCTTGTATACCATAGCTTATAATTATCCCCGCCGTTCTTCCTGGGCGGCCGGTGAGTTGGCCCAGTTTCTTTCCTGGTGCTACAAAGACAGCCTGGATCCCTTCAGTATCTACGGGTCGTACGCGGGGGCTTTCGGGTTCGGACAGTTTATTCCCTCGAGTTACAATCATTACGCGGTGGACTTTGACGGTGACGGGGTTCGCCGACCGTACGATTGGCCGGATGTGCTCGGCAGTATGGCAAATTACCTCGTTAAAAACGGCTATGATTCCGACAGCACCGATTTCAGCAGAAAGTCGAAGAACTGGAAAGCGATTTACGCCTACAATCACAGCGAAAATTATGTGAACGTGATCCTGGAGTTGCGGGAGGAAATTAAAAAGAAGGATTCAGTAACCAAGAAACCTTAAGGTTTATGAACAATAATCAGTTTCAGTAAGAAAAAGACGTAAAAGCTAATGAACCCTGTTATTTCGTTTACTTCGTTGTTCCGATTATATCATTGGAGTTTAGAAATGGGAGAAAAATAAAATCGTGAGGCGGCTCCCGCAAGCTACCCTCGGCGGCGGTTGTTTTTGGTGCCTGGAGGCCGTTTATCACCGTGTCGACGGGGTTGTTGATGTCATCGCCGGCTATGCCGGCGGAACTACGCCGAACCCAACCTATGAGGAAGTTTGTACCGGGAAAACAGGGCACGCGGAAGTGGTTCGTATTATTTACGAGCCCGGTAAAATTTCATATAAAAACCTGCTTGATGTATTCTGGCGGTGTCATGACCCTACCTCCGTAAACCGGCAGGGAGACGACAGGGGACACCAGTACCGTTCAATTATTCTTTATCAGAACAACGTTCAGCGGCAGGCCGCGGAACGATCGAAAAAGACAGCAGCAAAAGCGTTTTCCTCTCCGATCGTGACGGAAATTGTTCCCTTGAAAGAATTTTACCCGGCGGAGGACCATCACCAGGACTATTTTCGCAAGAATCCGGAGGCGCCGTATTGCGCGTTTGTCATCCGCCCGAAGTTGGGAAAACTTGGGCTGGAGCGTTAGAAACGGAAGATAAAATCATAACCCGGTTTTAACCATTTGCGCAGCGACAGATTCCCGGTTGGAAAAACCCGGGGTACATCCGGGTCAATCCATTGTTTCCATCGCGGTGCGATCGTGCGGATTGCAACGGAGCAAGGGAAATATGCCCAGAATCATGAGTGAGGCGGTGATGAAAAACAGTAATTCGTGGTTTTGTGCGTAAATAATCCAACCGGCGAGGGCGGGAAATATAACACCGGCCGGCGCCAGAATGGCCTGCGACAGGGTTATGTAGCCGACGCGTCGGCCGCGGGGCGCCACCGCCATTACAAACGGCGCTCCGGCAACCTGTTTGGCCGCCATCGCCAACCCCCAGACCAAAAAGACGGCAAAAAACCACGATCCGTTCGGCGCCGCCGCGGCCAATATCATAGCCAGGGCGTGAAGTAACGAACCGGCAATCAGGATCGGTTTGTTCCCCAACCGGGCGGCAATTTCCGAAAAGACAAAGTTGGCGACGGCGTTCGTGGCTTGCCGTATCATAATAAACGCCCCCGCGGCCAACGCCGGATTCATGTGGTGTACCGCCACCGCTACGTAGGCGTAATAAGGCAAAGCCACAATTCCGATCCGGTTGATTACCTGGTATGTCAAAAACCACCGGTAAACGTGATCGGTCTTTAAAACGCCGAACAATTCCCGGAAATAAATACGCGCCGGTTGTCTTTTATTCGGTCGGTAGCTGCACGGCATCTCGTTTACCAGGGCAAACAACATCAAGGAAATCATCATGATCCCGAATCCGGCCAGAAATAACACGGCAAAATTGTTCGGGAAAGACACGGACGCCAATACCCAGGAAACAACCGCTCCGCTGGAGACCGCCATGGCCGATGATAAACCGTTGCGATACCCGAATAAACGCGGTTTATCCGTGTCGGTAATGGTTTCCGCGACCAGGTCCATCCAGGGGGGCACAAGTATACTGACAATAAATCCGGTTCCAAGGTTCAGGAAAGCAATTCCGATCAGGCATACATACGTGGCTGTTCTGTCCTGGGAAGAAAACCCGTAGGCCCACAAAGCCAGGGCAATAAACAGCAGCGGTAATCGCTGGCCGATACCAAGCAGCAGAACCAGCTTTTTCTTTTTACGTATCGATTCGATATAAGGGGCAAAGATCAATGGCGCCAATACCGCCAGGCCGCCGACGGAACCCATTATGCCCAGGATATAAGGTTCGGCGCCGAGTTCCTTTACCAGGATAGGCAGGATTATGCCGCCGCTGAGCAGCATCCCGGAAAAGGATGCGAAGGCGCCCTCGGTGACGTGCAGCCAGAAATTCCGGCGCGCGGAATGACCCTTGCAGACCGCCGGGCCGGAAGCGGTGATCGTGGTATTCATAAAATCAAAGTGTTCTTTTTTACAAGTTCGTGTTTACGTTTTTTATTA
>JALUTR010000328.1 GCA_027021785.1 Fidelibacterota bacterium
GAATCACGTAAGGATCAAACACCAATTCGCCGGTTGCCTTATCCCTGATATTGGCGGAAATAAAGGGAATTCCGGTCGAAGCGACCAGGGATTCCAGGAATGGAAAACCGGCGGCAAACTCAAACCCGCCAACATTCAGGGCATCGCACCCGATTTCTTCGTAACCACGCAACAATTGCCTGGCTTTGTACTCCGCGATTTCACGCAGTTCTTCATTAACGGTACCGGACGCAAACAGGGCGTCGCCCGCATCCAGAATGATCGGATTCTTTCCCTCTTCCTTTAGGGTCTTAATATATGTTGCTTTTCTAGGCAGACCGCCTAATGGGTTTCTCTTTCACCCACAGGGATCGAATTGAGCGTGCACATTGGCCGTGACCACCATGGTAATCGTTCCCGGTGTATCCGCCGTTGAACACGTCCAACTGAATAAAACCAACAAGGTAATGATGTTTTTTAATATTGTTTTCATAAGTATCAAATTACGTGTTTGGCAAGGTTCCTGAAATAAGAATTATTTAAACAGACCAATCAATCGTTTACCAACAAACCGGTCTTAAAATTTTCTCAACGATTTACTGCGGTTTTTGTTTCTGTGCCAATTCAACCAGTACGCCGCCCGTAGAGCGGGGATGAATAAATGCGATCAAATAGCCTTCCACCCCCCTCGTCGGCGTCTCATTGATAAGAGATATATCATTTTCTTTAAGTTCTTTTATTGCTGAAGTAATATCTTCCACCTCAAGGCATATATGATGTATTCCCGGTCCTCTTTTCGAAATATATTTGGCAATCGGAGAATTGGGATCGATTGCTTCCAGCAACTCGATTTTACCTTTTCCGGTATCGAATATCGCCGTTGACACTCCCTGGTCGGCTACCGTCTCGGTAGCGGTGCGATTTATTTTTAATATATATTCCCAAAAAGCAGCCTTTTCATTAATACTGTTGACGGCAACGCCCACATGTTCGATACCTACTATTTTCATTTTAAACCCCGTGACTGTTTCCCGATTTCGTTTAGATCAATGCCCAACCCGGGTTTATTTGGTAGCACAATCCTTCCTGCTTTGATCGTTACCCCCTGATAAGGATCGTTATTAATCAGGAGATTCCCATCAAGATCGGCATAATCAACCAGTGGTGAAAGGTGGGCAGCGGCGGTAATGCCGATTGAGGATTCTACCATACAACCGAGCATTATTTCCAGCCCATATTGGCGGGCCATATCGATCATTCTTTTTGCCTCTTCCAATCTTCCGCATTTCATCAGTTTAATATTAATCCCATGAAAAGCATAGGCGATTTCCGGAATTTGTCTGCTGAAGATACTGTTTTCGTCGGCAAATATTTTTAACGGAGATACTTTCTTTAACCGGGCGGTTTGTTCCACTTGATCGGCCGGCAACGGCTGTTCCACGAACTCCA
>JALUTR010000329.1 GCA_027021785.1 Fidelibacterota bacterium
GTTATTCCTGAGGATCCTTCGGATTTGCTTTTGTTTTGGTCTGTTGGTGACAGGATGGTTCATGGTTCAAACGTGTGGAAACAAGTTCACGGTTTTATTTCTTCGGACAATACTCTGATCTAAGGATATATTCAAATTTTTCATACCACCCCTGTGGTCCCCTCCTATGATCCACGACTTCGTCGGGACAGGCAGGAGGGGACGTTAACACAATCCGCCAACCGACAGACAAATCCCCAACCGGTAGTATTCTATTCACATTGAACCCTTTCAGGGTTCCTTGTTCCAAAAGTTTCATTTGAGCCAATACTTTCCCCTGTTACCCCTTTGATCATATTCACATTGATTCACCGGTCGTCTGTAGAGACATCCTTCAAACATTTATTTTGGACAAATTCGATTATTTCCGACTTCCTACCAGGAACTCACAATTTCATCCAGGATATCCTCGGCAATTTTACGCACGGCGACCCTGGTGGCGAAGGCGCGCGGTTCCCCGAATTCATCGTTGTCATCACCGTCAATCAATCCGTCACCGTCGTTATCGATTCCATCCGTGGCCAGATCACCGCTTAGTCCGTAAGCCCCCCAGCCCGAGAATACTTTCTTCATTAAAACCTTATCGTCCTTCACATCGTACCATTCTATTTCCAGCGTGATAGTAAAACGATATTCACTCACAGCTTCTTCCTGGCTGTAGGTGTACGGTGAATCCTCGACTTTAATAATCGTTCCGCGCAGGATGGAATCGGCCTCGTCCTCATCCACAACCCGCAAGATATTCTCTTTGATGAAATTCTCCTGCAGGTTGTCCGTAATACTTTCCGCCATCCCGAATTCGGCGGTCTGATTAACCAGGAGGGGAATCGCGATGCTTTTAATGTGTGGCGGAATGGACCCCGCCATGGAATAAAACCCACAGCCCGCCGCCAACATCAGAAACCCGGCGAGGAACAATAATTTTATGCTTTTACCGATCACCGGTCGTCCGTTTAATTTTCGGTTCCAATCCATACTCATTGATTTTACGGTACAAGGTTCGCTCGCTCATGCCCAGCGAACGGGCCGCCGCCCGCCGGTTGTTATTAAAAAATTGCAGTGTTCGCGTTATCGCTTCCCGTTCCAGCTCCTCCAGCGTCATGTCGCCGATGGCCTCATCGCGGATCAGGCGCTGGTCATGCTCATCGATTTTTAGGGCGGGGTGCAACGGTTCCACGGCCGAATCGGGTAAATACGCAATATCATGTCCCACAGGCACACCGGGTTGACCTGCCAGCGCCTGTTTAATGCTTTCCACATCCTGGCGCAGCAAAAACAGTTGTCGCAATATCAGTTCCCGTTCGGCCTGTTCGGCGGATTGGTCCACCACGACCGGCAATAAACGATTTTTCGGGCCCACCGGTGGTATATTACGCCCCAGTTGTCGTTCCACCATTTCGGCCGTAATGCGTTCCCCTTTCTCCAGCACCAGAATACTCTCCACGAAATTCTTCAATTCCCGCACATTCCCGGGCCATTCGGCGCGTTTCATCAGTCGGATGGCCTCGGGCATGAAGCCCCTGTATACCATGTCGTTGTTGCGCGTAAATTCCAGCGCAAACCGTTCCACCAGCGGAGCGATATCTTCCACGCGATGTCGTAGGGGAGGAATATGGATGGTTACCGTCTTCAGACGGTAATAAAGGTCCTGCCGGAATTCTCCCTTGTGCGCTTTCTCTCCGAGATCCTTATTCGTGGCCGCGATTACGCGAACATCGGTATACAACGTCCTCGAATCGCCCACGCGCATAAATTCACCGCTTTCCAGAACCCGCAACAATTTCACCTGTGTTTCAAGGGGTGTTTCACCGATTTCATCCAGGAAAATAGTCCCTTTATGGGCCGTTTCAAAATACCCTTTACGGTCTTCCGAAGCGCCGGTGTACGCTCCTTTCTTATGACCGAACAATTCGCTCTCGATGATCCCGGCCGGGATCGCGCCGCAGTTTACCGTAACCATCGGGTATTGCGCGCGGCGGCTTAACTTGTGAATCGCTTTCGCGACCATCTCTTTCCCGGTCCCCGATTCACCGGTAATCAATACCGAAATATCAACCGGAGCGACCTGGACAATCATGTCCAGCACTTCCCGGATCGCGTCGGAATTGCCTACGATACCCGATACTCGCTGGACCCGTTCAATATCAATCATTACTCTCCTCCGATTTTACCGTTTGAAGCCGGTTGCCCGAATACCAATGTGGATGTTTGCATGATAGTTTGGGCCGGAATCCGGGCTCCGCCATCCCCGCTTTTCTCAGTCTTCGCGATAAACACTCCACATGCTTGATAATATGGTTTCCAGGTCCGAGTGTTTCACTTCCCACCCCAACAATTTTTGGGCGATATTGGATGTGGCCACCAACTCCGCCGGATCGCCCGGCCGCCGATCGACAATCGTGTAGGGAATCTCCCGGCCGGTTACTTCACGCGCCTTGGCGATTACTTCCAATACCGAAAAACCGATACCGGTTGCCAGGTTTACCGTCAGATCCCGGTTTTTCTCAGACAGATAATCCAAAGCCAAAACATGGGCCGAAGCCAGATCATTCACGTGAATGTAATCGCGCACCCCGGTGCCGTCGCGTGTTTCGTAATCATCGCCGTACACCTCCAGCCTTTCCCGTGAACCGGCGGCCACCTCCATTACGATCGGAAGTAAGTTCGCCGGATTTTTCTCTTTCCCCCTGACGCGTCCCCGGACATCATATCCGGCGGCGTTAAAATATCGCAGGGCGGCAAACCGCAAATCTTTCAGAACCGAATACCATCGCAAAATCCGCTCGATTTCCAGCTTGGTAAAACCGTAATAGTTAATCGGGTCCAACGAATGGTTCTCGTCAACCGGTAAATATTTCGGATATCCGTACACCGCCGCGGAGGAAGAAAAAACGAACATTTTAACACCGTGTCGAACTATCGCGTTCAACAGATTGATCGTCCCGACCAGGTTATTGCGGGAGTATTTCTCCGGTTTAAGCATCGATTCTCCCGCCGCCTTCCAGGCCGCGAAATGCATGACCGCGTCGTAGGAATTTCCCAGCGCCTTTTCCAGGTCATCCGGATTTAAAGTTGAACCCCGCACAAAAGCGGCCCGCTCATCCACATTTTCGCGCAAACCCAACGATAGGTCATCAAATACCGTTACCTCATGTCCTTTGTCACACAAATCCGCCACCGCGTGTGAACCGATATAGCCCGCTCCCCCGGTAACCAGAACCTTCATTCGAAATTCCTTTCATTCCACCCGGAGCAAACCGTTGAAAACTGTTTCCCGATAACTGTTTTGTCACAATATCCGCCAATCCAACCGGCGCGGGTACTTTTTGTTTGTGAATTCACTTACTGAATGCTCCCTTAATTTCCTTTTCCAGTTTTTCAATTTCATCGCGCAACCTGGCGGCGCGTTCAAATTCCAGACTGTCCGCCGCTTCCAGCATTTCCTCACGCATCATTTCAATGGCCATTTGTTTGTCCATTTTATCAAAATCAATCCCTTTGCGTGACTTCCGATACTCGAATTCCGGTTCCCGGAAGGAATCGGCCACGGAAGTTGAGCGCATAATATCTTCCAGGGATTTGTAAACGGTCTTGGGTGTGATGCCGTGTTTTTTATTGTAATTTGTCTGAATTTTTCGTCGACGATTGGTTTCATCGATCAAATATTGCATCGCGTCCGATATCCGATCGGCATACAAGATGACTTTCCCGTTGATGTTGCGTGCCGCTCGTCCGGAAACCTGCAACAGCGCGCTTTTGGAACGCAAGAACCCTTCCTTATCGGCGTCCAGAACCGCAACCAGCGAAACTTCCGGCAGGTCCAGTCCTTCGCGCAAGAGATTGATGCCGACCAGTACGTCAAATTCGCCTAAGCGCAGATCGCGTAAAATTTTCACCCGTTCCAGTGAACCGATGTCCGAATGCAGGTAGCGCACGCGTACACCCATGCCGTTTAAATATTCACATAAGTCCTCGGCCATTCGTTTGGTAAGCGTGGTAACCAACACGCGTCCCTTTTCCCGTACCCGCACACGAATTTCGCTGATTAAATCGTCGATCTGCCCGTGGGTTGCACGGATTTCCACTTCCGGATCGATCAATCCCGTCGGACGAATAATCTGTTCCACCACTACCCCGCCGCTCAACTCCAATTCACGGTCCGAGGGCGTAGCCGAAGTATAAATTACCTGCCGCTGCAACGACATAAATTCGTCGAATTTCAAAGGCCGATTGTCTAACGCGCTGGGAAGACGAAACCCGAACTCCACCAGCGTTTCCTTGCGCTTGCGGTCACCGTTATACATTCCCTGAATCTGGGGCAACGTCACGTGGGATTCGTCGACGATGGTTATAAAGTCGTCGGGGAAGAAATCGATCAATGTCCAGGGACGTTCCCCGGGCTTCCGGCCGGAAAAATACCGGGAATAATTCTCAATCCCGGAACAATACCCCACCTCCTGCATCATTTCCAGGTCAAAATTCGTTCGCTGTTCCAACCGCTGGGCTTCCAGCAGTTTCCCCAAATTCCGCAATTCCTCCAGGCGCGCGTTCAATTCTTTTCGTATTTCCACGACAATCCGGGCAATCGTCTTTTGGTCGGTAACGAAATGCCGGGCCGGGTAAATATTTAAAAATTCCAGTTCCCGGATGATTTCCCCGGTCAAAACATCGAACGTGGTGATGGCGTCGATCTCACTGCCGAATAATTCCAACCGTACGGCCACGTCTTCGTAAGCCGGAAATATTTCAATCACATCCCCGCGAACCCGGAAATTCCCCCGCTCCAGTACCGCATCGTTGCGCAAATAGTGAATATTTATCAGTTGTTTCAGGAATTTCCGCCGGTCCAACTGTTCCCCCCGCCGAAGACGAATGACTTGTTCCCGATATTCACTGGGCGATCCGATTCCATAAATACAGGAAACCGAACTGACCACGATTACGTCCCTACGCTGCATGAGGGAACTGGTCGTCTTCAGGCGCAGCTTGTCGATCTCCTCATTCATGGAGAAATCTTTTTCGATAAAGGTGTCGGTGACCGGCAGATAGGCCTCCGGCTGGTAATAATCGTAATAACTGATAAAATATTCGACGGCGTTTTCGGGGAATAACTGTTTAAACTCACCAAACAACTGCGCCGCTAACGTTTTGTTGTGAGAAATAATCAGGGTCGGACGCTGTACGGTTTCGATGACCTTTGCGATTGTATATGTTTTACCGGACCCGGTGACGCCCAATAACGTCTGGTGTTTTAAACCGCGATTTAAACCCGCAACCAATTCCTTAATCGCCCGCGGCTGGTCGCCACTGGGTTTGAAGTCGGAATGTATACGAAACTCTGCCATAATGACCAAAATTACGTCGATAACCTATATGGATGCAATGGCAGAGAATAAAAGAAGAGAGAGATCATTGAAAAGAAACGTGAAACGTGAAGCGTGTCGAAACGTAGTGGAGATCCCGACGGAGCGAAGCGGATGTCGGGAAAATCCGCCGGCTGGCGGAGAATGTAGTGGAGATCCTTACAGAGGGAAGAATGGGCAACCACTGCTTATGGCAGACATCGAATATTGACATTAAGATTTGCCGGTTCCCGGCCGGTCATGGTATCCTGAAATATTCATTGTACCGTTACGCCCCTTAATTCGTAGGCATCCGATTCGGTAATTACAACTTTAACGAAAGAACCGGGCTGTACCTTTCCGGTAATCCGCACCACGTTATCGACCTCGGGCGAATCAAATTCGGTGCGTCCGAAAGCAATATCGTCCTTCACTTCATCGACCAGGACCGTCATTTCCTGTCCCACCAGGCGGGCGTTTTTCCCGGCGCTGATTTCATTCTGGATGTCCATTACAACGGCCTTCCTCTCGTCCTTCAATTCCCGGGGCACATCATCAGGAAGCTTAGCCGCCGGGGTCCCTTCTTCTTCCGAATAGGTAAACACCCCCAAGCGGTCGAATTCAATCTCGCGCAGGAAATCGCATAATACTTTAAAATCATCGTCGGTCTCACCCGGGTAACCGACAATGATCGAGGTCCGCAAACAGATACCCGGGATCGCTTCGCGCAGTCGCGTGATGCGTTCGCGAATCCCCTCCTGCCCCAATCCGCGCCGCATGGACATCAGTATCCGGTCGGAAGCGTGCTGGACCGGAATATCCAGGTAACGGCACACCCTGGAAGCTTCGGCCAGGGCATCAATAATCCGTTGTGATAAATGGGCCGGATGAGCATAATGGATACGAATCCATTGCAAATCATCATTGATCCCGTCCAGGGCCCTTATCAAGTCGCTTAAATACACTTTGTCCGGTAAATCCCAACCATAGGAAGTGGAATCCTGGGCGATAACCAACAATTCCCTGACGCCCCCCTCAACCAACCTGTTCGCTTCGGAAATAATACTCGGAATCGTCCTGCTTTTCTGCAACCCCCGCATGATGGGTATACTGCAAAACGAACATCCGTTGTCGCACCCTTCGGCGATCTTGAGATAAGCGTAATGTCCGGGAGTCAACAGGGATCGGAAAAACAACGGATCATCCTTGGTATGCGGTTTGCCGGTCAAAAAGGATACAACCTGCCGATGATCATTGGTTCCAAAAAACCGGTCAACTTCGGGTAATTCCCGTTGCAACGCGTCGCGATATCGTTCCGACAGGCATCCCATCACGACCAATTGCTTCAATCCGCCCTGTTTCTTGAGTTCCGCCGCCTGCAAAATCACGTCGATTGATTCTTCCCGCGCCTGGTCCAGGAAACCACAGGT
>JALUTR010000330.1 GCA_027021785.1 Fidelibacterota bacterium
GACGATACGGCGGGTAAATATTTTGTTCGTCTTGACGAGAACGACATTGCGTCGATAACATTGGATTATTCCTGTTACGGATGTCATACGGATGAGAATGGTGTTGGTGGTGGCGGTAGTGTGAAAACATTGGCGGAACTTTCCGCTTTCGCCAAATTAATCCATACTCCCAAACAAGCCGATAATTACATTGGATCCGAAGCATGTCTTTCCTGTCATGAGGATAAAACAGGATGGCGGACATCGTTGCATGCCAATGGGATTTCCGTTCCAATGGGAGAAAACTCCCTGGTTGACCTGTACGGTGTGGTTGCCGATGCGAATCAGAACGGGATCGATGATTTCAAGGAAGGGTTGGACTTAGCCACAACCGAAGTATTTTCGCCTTACGGTAGCAATGCTCCGGTCCTGGGCTATGATGAAGCCAACGATCAATACACGGTGACGATCGGAGATCTGACCATGCCGGTAATGTTAACCTATGGAGGTAGCGGACTTTACAAACAACGTTACCTCTTGAAGGTTCCGGTTTCCGGTGGAGGATTTTCCGCCAGTCACTACGTTTCCCCGATCCAATATAATGAAAAGACCCACGAGTATGTTGCTTACCATCCCGAAGCGTGGTATGCGGATCCAGCCAATGGCGACTATACACCGCTGTTTAATACCGCAACCACAATTGCCGACATTGTTGGAAGTGCAAACACACAAAAACGGTCTTTTGAACAACAGTGTATCGGGTGCCACGCCACAGCAACTTCAGTATCGCAAAATTCCGACGGTGAGTGGGTTGCCGACGCACCGGACGCAGGGGCCGGTGATGTTGGTCCCAGCGTTTATGATATTGACGGCGATGGCACGTTGGACCTGATTGATACCGGTTGTGAACGGTGTCATGGTCCCGGCGGAAACCACTTTGGCGATCCTGACGGAATCGTTAATCCCGAAGATCTGGATGCCAAACAGGCCAATGATCTGTGCGGATTCTGTCACTCCCGTGGGGCAAGTATGCCCAATGGGACTTTCCATTATCCCTATGATGATGCCAACATGGAAGACTGGACAGTCGGCGATAAGTGGAGTGATTATTATTCGGATCATGGCGGCTATTATCCCGATGGCGAGCAAGGTGAAAACGAAATCCGGAACTCCAAGAAACATCACCAGCAATACTTCGACTTCTATGAAAGCGCGAAACCGACCTTCCTTTACCATCAGGTCCGGTGTTATGAATGTCATGATGTTCATAACAGCGAGAAACATCACATTCGTACGGAAGTTGTCGAAGAAGATTCCCTGGGTAATGAACTGGTAATAGCGACCGAGAATGACGATAATACGCTATGTCTTTCCTGTCATGCCACCCACGGACCGTTTGAGGAGATTACGAAGGAAATGGTGGCCGATCCGGTAGCCAATGAA
>JALUTR010000331.1 GCA_027021785.1 Fidelibacterota bacterium
GTAAATCGCGAAGTTTTTATAATTATAGATGAGAAACTCATTGTCGCTGGAAGATGCGGCGTACGAAACGGGGGTGCCGCTTTTGGTGTTATCGGATGTCTTCATCCAGAATGAAACCGATATGGCACCGGTCGGGATATTAAAGGGGTTCATAATCACATAATCGTTGTTGCCATCGAAAACGCCGCCTTTGCAGATTTGGCCCGCATCGGTATTAACGCCTCCATGCGTCGTGCCATTATTCCCGTTACCGGTGGCATCTTCCACCTCACCGCTGGTTCCGTCCCAAGTACACTCATCCATCCGCCATTCCACAACCGGACCGCAGTTGGTGCAATCACGGGTCGATCCATCCGCGTTTTTTCCACTTGATTGGTTGGCATAAATCGATTGTACCTCAGGAGTGGCTAAAGCACGGTCATAAATCAAGACTTCATCGATTTTGCCGTCGAAGTATCGGGAAAGGGACCATCCCCCAATCGTCGGCCCGCCGATTCGAAGAGGATCGCTGTTCGTCGCGCCCAAACCACTGCTGCTGGCGACGACATCTTTTAATACACCGTTAACATAATAGCGAATGGAGGAACCGTCATACGTCGCCGCAATATGTTGCCACGATCCGGTGGTTACGATCGCGTTGCTGCCTTCGTAAGCCCAATTGCAATCGCCGGAACTTAGTAAACCTAATTTGCCGTTCCGGATAAATAAATTATAATTGCCGCAACCCGATCCTTTACTTACAATAACTCTTTCGTTCGATACCGAATTCGGGTATACCCAGAGGGCAATGGTAAGCTCCGAAGTGATATCCAGAGCGGAATCATCGGGAAATTCCAGGTAATCATCGATACCGTCGAAATCTCCGCTTTCACACACTTTCCCGTTCGCAGTGGTGAGTCCGCCGACCGCCGTTCCATCATGGCCGTTACCGGTGTTGTCGGCAACCTCCCCGGTCGTTCCACCCCAACTGCATTCATCCAACAACCATTCGGCAACGGGGTCGCAGGAAGCGCAAGTCCGGTCCGTACCATCCGCATTTTTTTCCGCCAATTGATTATTATATATTTTCTGAACCTCAGATAAGGGCAAAACCTGCTTATAAATTATCACTTCATCCATTGATCCCAGAAATGCCTGCTCCACGCTGAATCCGCCGCCCACATTAGACTGTTCCTGCCCGATTACCAGTGAACCGCCCGAGGTAATGGTTGTACCCGGAGCCAGAGTTCCGGAAAAAGCCTCCGTTCCATCTTTATACAGCTTAGTAGCTCCGTCGGAACCACGCCAGGTAACCACAATATGATGCCAGTTACCGTCGTTGGCCGAAACACCGGTACTGATATTCTTACTCCCCCGGTAAATCGCGAAGTTTTTATAATTATAGATGAGAAACTCATTGTCGCTGGAAGATGCGGCGTA
>JALUTR010000332.1 GCA_027021785.1 Fidelibacterota bacterium
AGATTGCAAAGATGTTGGCGATCTGCGGAAGCTTCTGTTTCGGAGGAACACGTTCCCTGTCTCCAATCGGAATGCCGTCATGGGTAATAGTCCGGGTACTGATGGGAATAATGGGAAAATGCTCCAGAAGTTTTCGGCCGGCATACAATGACTGGAGTTGGCGATGATACACCGCGCTGGCTTCTTCAGCAGAGTACTCGCCGGGATCCGCAATTGTTGAGTCGGAAAGGAACGCGACGACACGCGCATAGTTGTTTTTATGTACCATGACCGGTGTGCCGATAGCGACGGACTTGTATAGCTCCTCCGCGTCGTTGCGCCTCATGCGAATACATCCATGGGACGATGGTCTCTTGCCGAGATACCTGTAATAGCCCCATCCCAGGAGGGAATGAAAACCGATACCGTAATTGAATCCCAGCCAGTTGAAAACCTTCGTGGAATCGAATTGAAGACTGTACAACCACTCGATTTTTGTCTGGACGACGAATATTCCTTCCCGCGTGTCGATCCCTTTTTCCAGTCGTTTCGTACCCGTAGATACTTTAAAGGCGCGGACCGATCCGTCCCGGAAATGCTGATACACTTTCTGCGAATCGAGATTGACTTCGAGGTACGATGGCATGAGAGTGTACAATGTATCCAGCATGAAGCCGGTAAACGACAAGAACGTCGAAGTTACGGAAGAATCGACGATAAAGGGTTCGAACGAAGCGGGTTGTGTCTCGGTTCTGATACTGTCCGCCAAACCAAGATAAAAAATACCGATGACCGCCAGCCAGCCCGTAAGCATCGAAAACGAGGCCAGGATCATGCTGCCTGATCGATGGTTTTGCGATCTGTCGGTTGTGCTAAAATGCATTATTAATTATCGATACCATTAGGTAAATTTATAGCTGAAATGCTGTATTTCCAAGCGGGAAAAGCAGTTACAATGGTTTCTTGTTTTTCAGACAAAGCCTGTCTATCTTTAAAAGACATGTTCATTTGGAAGTAATTCGAGGTTTATGGCAACAACATCAGATTTAAGAGTCGGTCTCATCATCAGGTTGAACGGAGAATTGCACGAAGTGATGGAGTACCAGCACCGCACGCCGGGAAAAGGCCAGGCAAGTTACCAGGTGCTTTTGCGCAATTTGATATCAGGCCGACAGTTCGAAAACAGGTTTCGTTCCGGGGAAAAGATCGAGGCTGTTCGAGTGGAACGGAAGCAGTTCCAGTTTCTGTACAAGGAGAATGATTCTCTGGTGATGATGGACCAGGAAACATTCGACCAGATTTCCATCCGTCCTGATTTGTTTGTGACCGGGGTGGAGTTCTTGAAAGAAGGGGAAACCGTGGATCTTCTTTTCGACGGTGATACACCGTTCCGCGCGGAAATGCCCATCACCGTGGTTTTAAATGTTACTGAAACGGA
>JALUTR010000333.1 GCA_027021785.1 Fidelibacterota bacterium
AAAAACCGGCGTTTCATCAGGAGAGTCAATGCCTTTTTTAGTTGAAATTCAATGGTCCCTCCTTTGGTCAAGCAGCCATGATGTGTTGGATGTTGAGCTCTCGTTGTAGAGCCTTTCGCAACATCGGCAAGTATCTGTACCCTTTGATTTTTCTCTGTGTCTTTTCGATTTCCAACAAAGCGGAAGCAACCCAGCGGTGTCTTTGATTGCTGTTTTTCCAATAGGTGATACGGTCAGTGAAACTCGCCAGACGAGAATTGATCGATTCAAGACAATTGGTGGTTTTCAAACTGATGCCCACCCATTGGAAAACCCCGAGCCGATGGAGCGTGAGCGTTTCCTCCAGGCCTTCATCCAAACTGCGAACAGCCGATGCATTGATGTGCCGCAGTTCATCTCGTATGCGTTTCAAGGCTTTTAAAGCTTGCTCATGGGTGGGTTGCTCGTACGCACGCTGCAACATGGCACGGAAACGTTTTTGCTCAGTTTTATGAAGATAGGACACGACATTCTCGCGTTTGTGCCACTGACAGCGTTGCACTACCGCATAGTCGCCAAACACCTCCTCGACGGCCTTTCGCAACCCCTTGGCGCCGTCAAGAACAAACAACAACCCCTGGTGGTAACGCAGACCCCGCTCAAGCAGATGTTGAAGGAATTGACGACATACATTGGCGTTTTCCGTGGCAGTCTGTTCAAAGCCCAACATCACTTTTTGGCCATCAATGGTGACCCCGACAGCAATGAGTACCTGTTGATCCGCCAGGGATTTGCCATCAAGAATAATGGAAACGAAATCATAGTTCTCCAAGCGGCGTTCCTGCAACTGCCGGAGCTTCCTGGCGCTGGCTCTGATAAACCGGCGTGACATCGTCGAAGGACTCAGACCAAAACTCTCGGGAACCGTTACTGCGACTTTTTCATACTGATGACACGACAAACCATAGAGAATTTTCAACCACAGCTTCTCGTCCAATTCCACCGGATTTTGAAGTTTCTTATAGCTGTTCAATGGCACTTCCTTCCCGCTTTTGATGTTGCGGACACGAGGCACTGTCACGGCCACTTTCTGTTCTCCCAAGTAAACCGAGCCCCCCTGGCGCCCCCAACGGTAATGCTCCTTCTCCGCGTCCTTGTGGCGCGAATAACGGGGACCCGCCAACTGTTCCACTTCCTGTTGAAGCATAGCGTTGACATACTCCAACCCGATGGGAATAAGGGCTTGAATCAATGCGATCCGCGTATCAATGTTTTCAATGCCTCCCTCTTGATCCTTGATAATCTTCTCGTTTCTTCTTATTGTTTTCATGGTGGTTCCTTTCTGTTTGGTTTTCTTGTTTCTGTGAATTTATCAAATCCAAATAAGGGAACCACCTACTGTTTTTCAACTAAAAATAATATTTCCCCCATC
>JALUTR010000334.1 GCA_027021785.1 Fidelibacterota bacterium
ATCTAATATTAGAAATACGATAAGAAATACGATACTCCGCCCACTGATCCTGCGGTGTGAATGGAAATTCCAGGACAACATTAAAACCAAGAAATAACCTTCCCCACAGGATTCGGCGCATTTTTGTGATGTTTACCACGTATTACGGACGAATTTTGTGATAATTACCACAATTTACGCCCCAATAGCGTGATTTCAGGGTTCTTTTCCGGATTACCATTCACATCCGTGTTTATGCAGGAGTTGATCTGCGATTAATCAGATATACTGCTGCAATCGCCAAAAAACCACCCAGCAAGGTTGGCAGAGATAGTTTTTCGTCCAAAAATATGCGCGCGAAAAAGAGCGCGCTGACCGGTACCGCAAAAATGAAGGCGCTGGCCTTTTCCGACCCGAGTTTTTTGGTGGCCAGAAAATAGACCGTGGTACCGAAAGCCATCGCGCCGGCGGACACGGAAAACAAATTCAGCCAGAAGATCCGGTCCAGGGAAAACACATCGAAAATGCCGGAATGGATGGCGAATGGTAAAGCCAGCATGGCGGCTACCCAATAGGTGATCAGACTGAAATACAGGGTGCCAATATATCTCCGGGAGGATTCGGTGACAATCGTTAGAACGGCCCACGAAAGAGCGCACAGCAGGAAGAAGAAGTTTCCGCTACGGAACAATTCGCTCCCGTCCATATGCCAAATGCGCATGATAATCAATCCCCCGGTGACGCCGAGGATGAGTCCCAGGATATCCTTTTTTCGTATCGCTCTCCGCAAAACAAAGGCTGCCAGGAAGAAAGTAAGAATGGGATTAAGGGTAGTGACCAGCACACCGCCGGTCCCGGCCAGACCGCGTCGGGTTCCCAGGAAGAAAAATATATTATAGATAGCTATCAACAGACCGCCGAACAGGGCGGCAATGAAACCTTTGCGGTTGATCGCGCCGCGGGATTGAACACCGAGTACAACCGGAGTAAAAAGCAGTCCCGTCAGCGTAAAACGCCAGAAAATCAGATTGGGAACGGAAGTATATCCGGCGAGAATTTTACCGTTACTCCAGGAAAGCCCCCAGGTGAGCATGGCGGTAATCAGGAGCAGGTACAGGAACAATCGGGATGTGTTTCGCGGCATGAATTTATCGAAAAATAAGCCTGAGTATAAAATCATTCGGCGGGGATTCAAAGCGGACAATCAACCCCGAATCCCAACCTTTGTAATGCTTTCAAGCCAGCCATCGCATTGGTAACGGGAAGGCGGAAGCTTACTTTTCCCTTATAAAAACAGGATATGTTCCTTGCTCAATATATTCCAAAAGAAATTACCGTTTACCAGAACGCGGTGGAAACGGTGGGATTCTTCGGGGATTTTTCAACCGCTCATCATCAAGGACAAAACCTTTAACCCAAATAATACAATTGGAACAACGAAATAAACGAAACTAACGAAATAACAAGGAATTAAAACAGTAGTTCCGGTAAGAGAAGATTACTCAAATAATTTGTCTTAACTCTTGATTCCTTTCGATTAATTCATTTGATTCGTTGTTAATGCAAAATCCGGGTTTTATCCTTTGGTTCATGGTCAGGTTAGAGTTTAATATGATCCTGCGGTTCGCCGGACGGATGACCCCGCAGTGGTTTGGGTTATGTCTCCCGTCTTCCAACTCCTGTCTCTCAAACAGTTTTTTCCATCCACTGAGGGGTTACAACGGCGAAGAAAATCCGCTTCCTTAAAAAAATGAGTCCGTGTAGGTTTTACGCCATGTTCGGCACAAATAACAAATATTTCATTGGATTTTTACTGGTTACGGCCATGTTTTCCGGTGGTTGTAAATTGGGACAAGACAGCCCCGAAATCGGCTTCGAATTTCGTTACCAGGTGGTTTTCCCGGAACCTGGGCAGTTAAAGGCCTGGATACCGGTCCCCCAAAACGATGCGTTCCAGACAATAAGCGATTTACGTGTTAAGAGCGATCTGACCTACCGGACGCTTTATGATTCCGTTTACCATAATCGTTTTATCGTCGTCGACGATGTTATCGGGGAAATCCCCGATACCCTTATCATTACTTTCAACGTCCGGCGGAAAGAAACGGGAATTGACACTACCGGCTCAAAACCTGATTACCTGAAACTGTTTAGGTCGCCGTTTAAAATGGTGCCGGATGATATACGTTTTACCAAAATCGCCGATTCGCTGGACAGTAATGGAGAATTTTTCGTACGTCGAGTATATGACTACGTCCTGAATAACATGGAATACGATAAAAGCGGCGAAGGTTGGGGCCGGGGCGATGCCATTTACGCCTGTGAAATCGGAAAAGGCAATTGCACCGATTACCACAGTTTATTCAATGCCATCGTCCGGGCGCGTGGAATTCCGGCCCGTTTTCACATCGGGTTCCCTCTTCCGGCGGAACAATCGGGAAATATCGAAGGCTACCATTGTTGGACCGATTTTTATATTCCGGGCAAGGGCTGGATCCCTGTCGATATTTCGGAAGCCGACAAACATCCCGAAAAGAGGGAATATTATTACGGCACACTGGATAATCGCCGGGTGGATTTCACCATCGGCAGGGATATTCCCCTGCCGGACGGGACCGCTGAGGACGTCGTGAACTATATTATCTTCCCGTATGTGAAACTAAACGGAAAACCCGGGAATGCCTATCAAAAGACAATTTCTTTCCGGGAATTCCCCGATTCCCCGGTTTCAAGCGAATAAAGCGGATCACTCCTTCTTATTCACGACTCGTTTCCAGACACCTTCTTCTTCAATCCAGCCATACCGCGCAACACCTTGGTCCTTATGGATCGTACTTTCCGTAAACGTAAGGTCATCGGCCGTTTTTCCCTGCATAAAAAAATCCAGGTCGTACGCCTTACCATCGGCAGTCTCAAAGTCGGCGCAGGCGAAATAGGTGTCCTCACCCAACGCACTCAATCGATCCTTGTGTACTTTGACCAATTTTAAGTTTAATGTCTGACCTGTTTTTTCATCCTTAATCCGATACATTCCTTCGGAGGAAGTCGCGGTTACGTAATTTTCGATGGCCGTGGCCAAATTGTCTTTGGTCACAACCCGGACTTCTTTTTGGGAAGGATGCTCTTTTGGATGCTCACCGGAACGTTCTTGCCCAACCATAAGAGACATTACCAAAACAAATGGAATTACGTGCGTTCCCTTTAGCATGAAACACCTCCTTTCAGACAATTATCACCGAATAATGTACATCCGAAATCTCTCCTTATCAAGGGTTTGGGATTCACCCGCGTGCGGGAAATAATTACCTTTCAAATAAACAGCAATTTTGTAAATTTCCATTAGATCAATGCGAAGCATCCTCTATCACTGGTTAGTCCGATTGTTAATATTATCCGTTCTGGCGGGAGCGCTGCCCCTGCCGGGCAGTCAGGTTTCCGCTCAGAGCGCTTCAAAAAAGCAAAGCGCTAAAAAGAAAAAACGGGTACCAAAGAAATCCTCTTCGAAACGGAAAACGCCATCCAGGAAAAAGAAAAGGCGACCGGCGACCAAGAAAAAAAAGGGACAGGCCAAACGCAGCAAACGGATTAAAGGGAAATCCAAGAAGGTCAGAAAACGAAGACCAACACGCAGGAAAAAACCTGCCGGGAAAAAACGCCCCTCAAAAGAACAAAGGCCGGGCACAAAGGAATCCCGTAAACAAGCTCCCGAATCAACACCTTCCCCCACCCTTCCCAAGGAAAAAGTCAGCGCCATCGAGCTGTCAAATGAATTATACGACATGACGGAATCGCTGACGGCCAGTTCCCGTCGCTTAGCGCGCGCCACCAGTTATTTACAACCTTTTGACCGCAAAAAAGTAATACGGATCGAATCCCGCCCGGTTTATTCTATCGAGGAATTGGAACAAGCGGCCAGAAAAGAACCGGAGAATATTCGTCTGCAACGCGAACTGGCACTCCAGTATGAAACCCAACACGACTGGGAAGACGCCAAGGACATTTACCTGCGTTTGATCGCGAAAGATCCTTTAAACCCTGATTTTCACTACTATCTTGGGTCACTATACGCTTCAATGGGCGAGTTGGTCAAAGCCCGGCAAGCGTTTGAGGAAGCCCTGGATATTCAGCCGGATCATAAAGCAACACTGGATGCCATGGCATCTTTCATGGGGAGCCGGGACAAGCGACAGATCAGTGAGGAAGTCCTGTTACGATCATCACTAAAGGATCCCCAGGGCCCCGCACAACGATTGGCAATCATTCGTGACAAGATTCAGGAAGGGGATTACAAAGCGGCAATCCGGTTAGCGGATGAAGCGATAGAACGTTATCCCGACCGCAGCGGATACGTTTACCTGAAAGGCGTGGCTTACGAGGAATCGGGGGAAACCGACAAAGCCAAAGCCGCCTATCAACAAGCGATCAAGATGGACCCGAAGAACCGGGAGGCACACCTGGCCCTGGCCAATTTGTATTACAGCCAGGGGAAATACATTTATGCGGCGCTGGCTTACAGCGATGCCGTCTATTTGGATCCGATGGACATTGAAACCAGGTATATGCAAGGATTATGTTACTTCAACGCCCGTGAATGGGGCCGGGCGGCCGCGGCCTGGGAGGATTTACTACACTACGACCCAAATCATCCTCTGGCGCGCACTTTGTTACCACAAACATATTATATATTAGCCGTGGAATATAACCGGTCAGGGAAATCAGTCCTGGGAAAAACCGCTTTTGAAAAGGCGCTGAGTATCAATCCGAATACCAATGCCTGGCTCCCCGGCTCTTTACGAACCCTGGGTAAATACTACCGTGAAAAAGGAATGTACAAGGAATCGCTGGCCGCTTTTCAGGAAACCGTTGAACTGCGTCCAAACGATGCCGCGGCCTATCTGGAGATGGGCGTCACCTATTGGAAAATGGATGAAAGGCAGTTGGCCCGCGGCGCCTGGGAGCGAAGCCTGGAACTCAACCCGGATAACAATGAAGCCCGGGGCTGGTTGATTATCTCTCAGCAGGATTCCTGAGTCAGACCCGGTTCCTTCAACAATACTCACATTCAAGGTCTTCATAAATATGAATTTATCGTTTAAGAAGAGTATCCTGTATTTCATCGTTTCCGTCACCATAGCGAATGCACAAGCGCCCGGCGATGACCAGGTCTGGGCCGGAGTAAACGCGTTTTATAATTATGAAACGGGAAAAGCGATTACAATCCTTTCCCGGGCGCGGTTGGATTATCCGGAAAATCCAACTGTCCATTTGACCTGGGCCGCGGCCCGATGGTTACACAGCCAGGCCAACGACCCCGTGCCGGTGACATACCGAATCCTCGAAAGGGACCTGGAAGAAATCATTCCGATATACAAAATACTGGTCGCAAAATACCCCGACAACCCCGCCTACAAACTCTATTTGGGTTCCGCGATAGGACTAAAAGCCCGTGTCCATCTGGGTAAAAAAGAATGGCTTAAAACATTGTTAACAGCCTATAAAGGATTCTCGATCATTCAGAAGGTTGCCCGGGATAACCCTGATTTGGTAGACGCTCAATTACCCATCGGGATCGTCGAATACTACGCCGGATTAAGCAATCTTCTTGTAAAGTGGGCAGTGGAACTCTGGGGACTGGAAACGACACGCGAAGCCGGACTGAAAAAGATCGAATGGACAGCCGATCACGGTAAGTTTGCCTGGATCGAGGCCAAAAGCATCTGTTCATTCCTCTATTTATGGGTCGACCCGAATCCCGTAAAAGCCCTGAAACACAGTTCGGTCCTGGCCGGACGATTTCCCAATAATTTTTATTTCAATGTCATGTACGTGGAAAGCCTTATAAAAAACGGAGCGAATGAAAAAGCCGAAAATCAATTACGCGCAATGGAAATCAGTTTAAAACGCCTGACTCCCATCCAGCAACGCTGGTACCTGGGATATCTTCGCTATGAGTGGGCGCTGTATTATTTCAACCAAAAGGATTATGCTCAGGCCCTTCGTTCGGTAAATGAAGCCATTAAAGTCTACGACGCGGAATTGGACGTAATATTGGCTAATGCCTGGCTGTTGAAAGGCAAACTCCACGATGTGATGCAGGAGCGGAAAAAAGCAAAATACGCCTATAAACACTCTGTCGATTTAAGCAATTACACCTATGCGATAAAGGAGGCAAAACAGTATCGGAAAACTCCTTTCGTCCCGGGGAATTGATTTGAGATTCCCCCGATTCCAAACTAATTTAAACAATTAAGATTTACGAATGATCGAACGCAAACAGACACGGAAAGTAATGGTGGGGGATGTCCCGATCGGAGGAGGCAGTCCCATTTCCGTTCAATCCATGACGACCGCCAAAACCCACGACCTGGACGCGACTCTCCGGGAAGTCGAACGTTTGGAGGAAGCGGGGTGTCAAATCATACGCATTACAGTCCCCGATCAAAAAGCGGCCGACACCCTTTACGAGATAAAGAAACGGATGCAAGTCCCCCTGGTAGCCGACATTCATTTCAACTATCGAATGGCTTTGGAGGCGGTAGACGCGGGAGCCGACAAGATTCGTATTAATCCGGGGAATATCGGTTCCGAGGAACGGGTAAAGCTTGTTTTGGATAAGGTGAAAGCCGCCCGGATTCCCATCAGGATCGGCGTGAACGCCGGCAGCCTGGAAAAAGACCTGATTGAAGAATACGGTTACCCTACCGCGGAAGCGATGGTGGAAAGTGCCCGGCGCCATATTCAAATTTGCCGG
>JALUTR010000335.1 GCA_027021785.1 Fidelibacterota bacterium
CAAAACTCAGGGCAACGCCCTGGGTAATGGATTAGTCGGTGTATAAGCCCTGAAAAGGCGGAATAATCTTACCCCATATCGTATCGTGTGTGAACAGCATCGGTTTGGCGGAACATCAGAACAATCTCATTACCGAATGTTTTTATATGCTGTTCAATTAATTCTTCAAAACATTTATCTTGGACATATGTGAGGGATCGCGTATAGGTGAAACGGGTTCTTTATTTTCCTTATAAAAGTCCGTAAATTCAGGCCGCGTTTTTTACTTTTTTTCAATCGTTTCTCGCAGAGGATCTTTACAACATGGCAAAATGGGATAAAGAATCATTTATTAAGGACATGCAAAAAAATTGTAGTCGTGAGACGACAAAAATCGGTTTACGCATTATCGAATTTGCTGAAAAATACTCCGATGGTTTAACCTGGGGACGGGGACATGAGCATGGAACATTGACTTTTCGATGCGATTCCGATTATGGGTTATTACCGTTATTCCATCTCTCTTCGGACGGGAAAATCAACTTAACGATTAATTTCCTGCGAAGTAAGGGATTGCCCACCCAGGTATTGCGCGATATGATCGTTAAACTGGAGGCGAATTTCCTCCGTGAATACGACCCGGAAATGTATCCCGTGGATTCTTTTGAACCCATTGAAGATTTATTTCATACGGAAAGTCAGGTTGAGAAATTCCTGAAAACCATCGAAGGGTGCGCGTACCGCTTGAAACAGTAGCAGCTTTTTTTAACAACGAAGCTCTGCCTTTAACCCGGCGGAGTTTTTTGTTTTCGGATTTCTCCCGGTTGCCGCATCCCTCTTCCTCGCTGTTCTCCTGGTAGCTTGTGTTATATCCCGGGACTGCCGCCTGGCAGGACAACCACTCTCAGTGTTACTTGGCCCTGAAACTTTTTGTCCTTTGACCAACAGATAATGCCTCAGTGAAGGGTGGAGAACCAGGCCCCGGACCGATCGCAGGATCGGATTACACTCACACCTGATCGTTCATGGCCTCCCGACCATGAACAAGAGGACATTTGCGGGAAGAACAGGACAAAAGTCCGGGAGCCGACAATCAGCGCCCGTAGGCATCTCCGTTTTTACGGAATTTTTTCCACTGATTCCACAAACCGTCCGGTGGATTGGCCCCCTAACATCCGTCAGTCCGCCGGCGGATTCGCTTCGCTTCCCGACCTTCGTAAGGAGTTCTTGGTACATCAAATTTCCCCCGTATCCGGGGAGTTGCGACTATCGGGTAATAAATGCTTGATATGTAAATAATAACATATATAACTTATTACATATATTTCCAGACATAAATCGAGTGAAACATGGATTTACAGACCGTTATTTTAGGATTTTTAAATGATGAACCGCTTACCGGCTACGAATTATCAAAAAGGATGGAT
>JALUTR010000336.1 GCA_027021785.1 Fidelibacterota bacterium
CAGTAGATTCCCTGATCTATGGAACATATGCGAACAGTGATTATAGCGCAAATTATCCTTTTGCAATAGATGTTGACAACGATGGAAATACAATTATTACCGGTGAGACTCAACACGGTTCGTTTCCCGTGAAGAACGCATTCCAACCTGATTATAATGGTTCAAGTGACGCTTTTATATTTAAATTGTCTGCTACAGGGGATTCTTTGATTTTTTCGTCTTTTCTTGGAGGCGATGGTTTTGAAAGAGGATATGCTATCGGATTTGATGATAAGAAAAATATTATTGTTTCAGGATACACAATTGATAATCCTTACATAAACAAGAGCTTTCCTTTAAAAGACGCCAGGGATTCCGTAAATGAACGAGGGGAAGTGTTTCTTACAAAAGTATCTCCAAAAGGGGAATTAATAAGAAGTACTTATCTCGGAATAAATAGGATCGTCGGATATGGAGCAGAATTGCCCGTATATATTGATGCAGACAATTGCGGAAATACGTTTATCGTTGGTTCAACGCAGTCTTCAAATTTTCCCGTCATAAATAGTAAAAGACGGTTGTTTATGGGAGCACCTTACGAGTATTTATTATATGTATGTGTTCTTGATTCTGAATGGAAGGATATCCTTTATTCGGGACATCTTGGTATATTTACTTATTTCTATTTACCTAATTTTTATTATGGGGGGGGGGCAATCAATTGTTTTTTAGATAAGAATAATCAGTATTTGTATATTACAGGTATGATTGTAGATAGCATGGAGACATTCAATGCTATGCAGGACAAATCTCGAGGAATACTGGATGCATTCATCTCCCGCATCTATCTTCCCTTCTGCAACCAGGAAATGCCCTGTTCCATCATATCGCCGGATACGGTGTATATCGGGGCGAAGTTTGGAAAAATCAATCCCGCGCAGTTCCCCGTCACCGCGAGCCTTGTCAACCGGGACGCCTCCACCGTGGACAGCATCGGCGGAACGATTACGCTGCCGCGCGGTCTGGCGCTGGACCCTCCCGGTCAACCGCTTATAAAAACCCTGACTCCCGCGGCGCTGTCCCCGGGGCAGAGCGGCGTGCTCTCCTGGCTGGTGCGTGTGGATACGCTGTGGACAAAAGACACCTGTATCACGGTAAAATTTCGGGGACGCTATGCCACCGAAGAAATGCAAAAGAAATGCCTGTCTGCCGGCATGGTATGCGCAAAGAATATCTTCATCAAGGTGTACGACGACACGTATGATTTGTACTGTCGTCTCACGGGTCCGGACTCGGTGTCGCTTTCCGGAGACGGCAAGTCGTATAACCCGGATTCACTCGTCCTGTCGTACACGCTGCGCAACATCGATAAACGTGCCGCGCCCCTGGGAAAAGCAACGTTGCTTCTGCCGGACGGAGCAAATAC
>JALUTR010000337.1 GCA_027021785.1 Fidelibacterota bacterium
GAACACATATTACTCCATACGTAATCTGTAAGAAAAATTGTTCACCGAAGAGCAGTAATCGAAATCCGGGCAGGTATTGCGGCAGTGAAAAGGAGAGGGGTAGGTGAAGAAGCACCGCCTCACAGCCTGAAAGAGGCGGTGCTTAGCGCTGAGATTCATTGCCTTAGCCACCTCTCCTTACGCCCACCCTGTGCCTGAAGTAGAGCACGGCAGCTGCAAGCAAGAGGAGCACTGCTACGGCGATTAGCGCAGTACGCCTGACGCTTTCCCCTGCAGGCTCAGGCGTTGCTGGAGCAGGCGTTTTAGCAGGAGGAGGCGTCTCCAGCACCGGCTGCGATTGCCTCGCTTCCTCTTCAGCCTCTCCCACTCCGAGCAGTTTCCTGAGGAGCTCCGGCTCGTCCCTCAGCGCGTAGAGCTTCTCCATCTCCCTGTCCTGCTCACCGAAGCGCTCCAGGGCTTTGAGGTAGTCTTTTATGCCCGCCGCGAGGTCGGGGCTGAGCCTGCGCCCGAGCTCCGCTTCGCTCCTTGCCCTGCCGAGCAGCCTCTCCCTCTCCTCTCTGAGTTCCTCTCTCCTCCGGGAGAGTTCCCCGAGGAATATTTGCTTGGACCTCCCGTCTTCCACGGCTGAGGCGAGTTCCTTCGCGAGGGTGTAGTTCCCAGCATCGATCGCCTCGACCACAGCTGGGTAGTAGTGCCTCAGAAAGTCCCTGTACCTCTCATACTCCGTAGAGTTGTGCTTAGTGCGCTTCCAGGCTGCGAAGAGCTCGAGCGTTCTTGTCTCGTTCAGGAGCCTTGCCTCCTCGCGGAGCGCGAGCTCCTCTTCGCTCAGGTTCGTGCTTCCGTTAAGGAAGCTGCTGTAGAGCCTCTTCTTCGCCTCCGCATAGAGCGCATCGCGGTAGCTCTCCTCGTAGGCTTTGAAGGCGCGCTTAAGCTGAGGGCTGTAAATTGTGCACCCGCTGAGGTGGAGCTCCTCAGGTAGCGCTTCTCCGTCAAGGGTTAGCAGCGCTCTGTACAGCGCCTTTGCATTATCGCTCCGCGGGTAGTTGGCGAGGTAGTTACTCACCGCGGCATGGAGTAGCGAGGGCTTCTCCGTTAAAGCCTCGCAGAGCAGAGCGGTGGCGTTCAGCGATACGCTTTCCCAGTCGTCCGCGTAGAGGGGGTAGAACCTCTGCCTGAAGGGCGACGCAGTGGTGCTCACCACGTCACGGGCGAAGTAGTCCACCAGGCTGTGTGCTCTGAACTCTATGGTTGGCTTCTCGAAGAAGTAACGCACCTCCACGCTGAGCTTTTGAGGCTTGCTGATGTCTATCCCCGCGAGCCTCAGCACGTCGGTGCGGTTATCCAAAGTGAGATTACCCTCTACCCCTGCGACTATCTTGCCTCTGAGAGGTATCTCGTAGCTCA
>JALUTR010000338.1 GCA_027021785.1 Fidelibacterota bacterium
TGTGATCCCCTGCAGTACTGGTGTAAAAAATATTCACTGCCAGGAAATAACAAAATGGAGATTCAAGGTGGAAATTCCTCTTTCCGTCTACTTCGTTGATAGTTTGGCCAGTAAAAAACTAACAAAAAAACTGAGTATAAATCGGCTGTACCTCTCCGGGAAAATGATAACGATCCAACGGGAAAACCCATAAAGTGCTCCGGGATAAAATTATTTCTCTTTCAATGAAACAAGTTTTCCGTCCTCAATCTTGTACCGACCACAATCGCTGAAATTTTTCTCATCGAAAGTTAATCGTTGCCCCTTTTTGTCCACCCATCCCATGATCCGCCCCGGATTTCCCACGACCAAAGCGTGGGGCGGAACATCTTTGGTAACCACCGCGCCGGCACCGATGAAAGCATACTCTCCAATTGTTACCCCACAAATAATGGTGGCGTTCGCTCCGATCGAAGCACTTTTTTTGACCAAAGTACGCTCATAATATTTACTCCCCCGTTGTGGAAATTCGGACCGGGGACGATTTATATTGGTAAATACCATCGATGGACCGCAAAAAACATAATCCTCTAATACAACCCCTTCATAAACCGAAACATTATTTTGGATCTTCACTTGATTACCAATGATAACATTGCCTGCAACGTAAACATTTTGACCGATGCTGCAATCGCTGCCGATTTTTGAACCGGATTGTATATGCGAAAAATGCCATATTTTGGTACCCTTGCCAATCTCGCAACCTTCATCAACCACGGCTGTATCGTGTGCAAAATATGGGCTATTAACAGCCTTACTCGGGTTCTTTTTTTCAAGGCTCTTTTGGGCGGTTTCCAGGACTTTTAATACTTCTATACCGTTCTGACCATCGGTTTTCGGTCGTCTTCGTTGGACGACACATTCAACAAAATGCAAACATTCCTGACGCAACGGTTCCTTATCCGAAAACTCAACAGGGCTCCCGGCAGAACGGACAATTTTAGGTGCCCCATCAACAATATCGACACGTTGATCATACAACAACAACTTGTTCTCCATTGCCGTATCGTTGAACACGATCATTTTTTTATTTCCTATTACTACGAGACGATGTTCCTTGAAGGGGTGCAACCAACTGACATGAATATGCGCCATTGCCCCGGATCTGAACTTCATTATGGTCATCGTCACATCCTGAATTTTCGGCTGCAGGTAGGCTTCTCCCACGGCCTGAACTTCCGTGGGCGTTTCCCCCAGCAATTCCAGGATCACGGAAATATCATGGGGAGCAAAACTCCATAAAATGTTTTCCTCCTGGCGAACCTTGCCCAGGTTGAGCCGATTGGAGTAAATATATAGAACCTTGCCCAAGATCCCTTTTTGAATATATTCCTTAATTTTTCGTATGGCCGGATGAAATAA
>JALUTR010000339.1 GCA_027021785.1 Fidelibacterota bacterium
CGGATATGACAACGGAAAAGCCTGTTCCCTGGATGTGAATGACAAGGAAAACCTGTCCCGTCTGATCGGCGCGAACGAAATTGTCGTGAGTCTGCTACCTTGGGTTTTTCACATGAAAGCGGCCCGACTGTGTATCGAAAAGAAAAAACACCTGGTGACCGCCTCCTACGTAAGCAAGGAAATGCGTCAATTCGGACAAGAAGTAAAGGCGAAAAAACTGCTTTTTCTAAATGAAATCGGGGCAGACCCCGGTATCGACCACATGTCGGCCAAGAAAATCATTGATGAAGTTCATGAAAATGGCGGAAAAATACTTCACTATTATTCGTACACCGGTGGTTTGCCCGCACCTGAGGATAACGACAATCCTTTTGGATACAAGTTTTCCTGGAACCCGAAAGGCGCCGTCTTAGCCTCAAAAAATCCGGCCCGGTTTCTTGAGAATGGCCGGATTGTGGAAATCCCGGCCGAAGAACTGTTCCTTAACTACCGGATTGAACACGTTGATGGTTTGGGAACCTTCGAAGTTTATCCAAACCGGGATTCGCTTCTTTACCAGGAACTGTATGAACTACATGAAGCCCAGACCGTCGTGCGGGGCACGTTTCGATATCCAGGGTGGTGCGAGACCTTTAAGGCGATTATTGACCTTGGGCTAAGCGAAGAAAAACCGGTGAAAAAAGGAAGTACGCTTTTACAGATGATGGCTGACCTGACGGATGCCGGTGCAAACGAAGATGTCATGATCAAAACCGCAAAGAAACTTGGTTTGTCCGCCGATTCCAAAGTCATACAGAGATTATCGTGGTTGGGATTGTTTCGGGATGAACCCATTCCGGAAGGCGGAACACACCTGGATGTTTTAATCCACCTGTTACGGGAAAAACTGCGCTATCAACCGGGGGAAAAAGACATGCTGTTGATGCGGCACAGGTTTACGGTTGAAAATGCCGACCGCACCCGGGAAACGATTATTTCAACGCTGGTGGAATTCGGTATTCCGAATGGTGATTCGGCTATGGCCAGGACGGTCAGTTTGCCCCTTGCGATCGGAGTGAAATTAATGGCAACCGGGAAAATCAATCTGACCGGAATTCAAATCCCCACCAAAAAGGTTATTTATGAACCGGTATTGCGGGAATTGGAAAATTTGGGGATTAAATTGGAGGAAAAGCGATACCCGGCGTAAACAACAAATGGTCCGGGAAATAACAATAACCGGATTGTACTATTTATACTGTTTTCCGTAACTGTCTTTCACGAATCAAAATCCCCGAACTTTATTCCCTGCGCCAGGGGTAACTCGGAACTCCAGTTAATCGTATTGGTTTGACGGCGCATGTACTGTTTCCAGGCATCCGAACCGGATTCCCGGCCGCCGCCGG
>JALUTR010000340.1 GCA_027021785.1 Fidelibacterota bacterium
CGCTTCCGCTATGATTGCCGTGGGGGAGGTGGACGGGATTATTGAAAAACTATGCGTGGAAGCCCGGAAAATCATCCCCGGGGAAAACATGGGCGCGGTCATTTCCCGGGCGGCGAAAGAACGGATTGAAGGGTACATTACCGAAGCGGCCGAACAGGGCGCCGGAATTATCGTGGACGGTCGCGGCGTCGTTGTCCCCGGAAAGGAAAACGGGTTTTATGTGGGACCGACGATTCTTGATCATGTTACACCGGAAATGCGCATAGCCCGGGAAGAGGTTTTCGGTCCGGTATTATCCATACTGCGGGTGGCGACCGTTGACGAGGCGTTGGAGATTGAAAATGCGTCCGAGTACGGCAATGCGGCGGCGGTGTTTACTCAATCCGGCGGCCTTGCGCGCTATGTGGCGGAACGGGTCAGCGCCGGAATGATCGGCGTGAATATCGGCGTGCCGGTGCCCCGCGAACCATTTTCTTTCGGCGGCTGGAACCAATCCAAATTCGGCACCGGAGACATCACCGGAAAAAGTTCCATCGAATTCTGGACCAAACTGAAAAAAACCACCGTCAAATGGAACCCGGAAGCCAAAACGAACTGGATGAGTTGAGGAAGATGGCTTCCCATATCAAGTGGGCTGAAACCCGGTGGAATTTTTAGCGTCATTCTCCCCGATGTGCTTGTATACGATTTATTTTGGCGGGAATTTCGGAGTGATTATGGGACCGCTTAAACAGTGAAAAGAAATATCTAAATTGAGGGGAAACCAATGTCAATTCTAATCAAAAACGGACGCGTTATTACGGCGGCGGATGATTATTCCGCCGATGTATTTATTGAAGGGGAGCAAATCACGTTGATCGGCGAAGGGTTGGAGATGGAAGCCGACACGGTCATCGACGCCCGGGGCAAATACCTGATTCCCGGGGGAATTGATCCCCATACACATTTTGACATGCCCTTCGGCGGCACGGTTTCGGCGGATGATTTCGAGACCGGCACCAGGGCCGCCGCCCATGGCGGCACGACCACCATCATCGATTTCGCCATCCAGACCATGGGGCACTCCGCCCTGGAGGGACTGGACACATGGCACGCCAAAGCCGATGGAAAAGCCGCCATCGATTACGGATTTCACATGATCATTACCGATATGGGAAAGGGTCGGCTTTCGGAACTGGACATGTTGATCGACAGGGGCGTCACATCCTACAAATTGTTCACCGCCTACCCGGGAGTGCTTTACATGGATGACGGCATGATTTTCCAAACCATGCGGAAGGCGGGAGAAATCGGGGCCTTGATCTGTATGCATGCCGAAAATGGTATCGTCATCGACGAAATCGTACAACTGGCGCTGAAGGAGGGAAAAAC
>JALUTR010000341.1 GCA_027021785.1 Fidelibacterota bacterium
AGTGCTTTCCGATACCGGCGCCGACACCACGGATAGCTGGTTGATTGTGAACGCCGCTGATGTGGTGGCTTTAAATTACGAACCCGAACGCATCTCATCCGGTCAGTTGGTTGAGCCGTGGGTGATTGTTGAGAATCAGGGCCAGGCGGATATTCAGTTGGATCCGGCAAAAACCTATTTGTACCTTACGGCAGACCCCACTTTTAAACGATATCTGGTAAGGCCGCTGTCTTTAAGCGGGCAGGTAAGTGACACTCTGTTTTTCGAAAGCGATACGGCCAGTGGCACATCCGGTCAGTACAGTTTAAAACTTAATTTAACCGGTAATGAGAACGGCTCCTTTTATAATCAAAACATTGATGTACCCGATCAATTAACCATTGAACAGGGCGCCGTGCTGACCATTGATTCGGTTATTGCCGCCGCTCAAAATATTTCGCAGGGAACCGATACTTCGGTTGTGGTAACCGTTTTGAATGAAGGTGAAGCGACTCTGTTGGTTGATACCCTGTACCTGTCATCTTATCCTCAGATTTCGTCCGTTTCACCCACCTTGCCTGCCAGCATTGCCGGTGGAGGCAAAACGCGTTTTACTTTGAATTTTACGGTACCGGTCGATGACCCGGAAGGCATCAAAATTTTGGATGCAATAGCCAGAGGACGTGATCAGAATCTGGTTAATAGTAATATTGATTCGACTCTGGCGGACGACTCGGCCAATGTTCCGGATACCTGGACGGTTTTTTCTGCTGCCAATGTAACGGTTACCAGTATTACTTCGCCGGATTCTGTGGTTTCACAGGGTGACACGGATAAACAAATTCTGATTACTTTAACTAATTCCGGACATGCGCCGGCATTGATTAATAACGTGTCAATTTTAAAGAAAATCGGATTGTACGGATTTACTTACCCGTCTTTTGGTTTTACACTTGCCGGGAGTTCGGACACAACCATTACGGTTCTGGCAAATATCAAATCAAATTCGGCAACCGGTTACGACACATTAACGGCGAGCGTCAACTTTACAGACCTTTATTCCGGTCAAACTTCCGAAAATACCGGCACACCGCAATTGATCTGGCAAATTATTACCGGAAATCCGTTAATTACCGTGATTTCGGTTAAGGCTACTCCGGAAGAAGTGTCGCGCGGCCAACAGGGTATTAATGTGCTTGTTCATCTAAAAAATACCGGAGATAAGGATGCCCAGATCCAGAATCTTTCATTAAACTTTCGGAATGGAAGCAATAATTACACCCAGGGAACGGTAAGTCCTACACCCGGAACATTGCAACCGGGCGTTGAAATGACCTACACCATCCCGGTAGATGTAAAGGCAACCGCCACGGTAGGCCCGGACAC
>JALUTR010000342.1 GCA_027021785.1 Fidelibacterota bacterium
AGTACCACCGGTTTGCAGGGAATGATTTTCCGGCGCGTGTTCCACCGGTAACAAGGGAAGATACCGCCAAATGGATTGGTCCGTATTGGTCGTTAGTTCCCGGCGGGACCAATTTGACCGGATCCACGCATAATCATAAATAACATCCAGGTTATTCCGGCACACGTCACACTGATACCGAAACGGTTCCACCGGGAATTTCTTCCGGCAGCGGACACACCGGTATCCGATTACTTTTTTGTTTAATTCCAAGTGCATTACTTTATCGATAATTCTTTATCACGCCTGTCCGTTCGTTGAATTCTTCAATCATTTCATCCCACTCCGACACTCTCGCGTATTGGTTTTTCCAATATCGATCATCATACCATTGATCGTTCAGTTCGTCCACGCTTTTCCCCAACTGCTCAACCCACGTAAAATATTTCAGGTTATGAATCCGCTTTTTATCGTAATAGGAAAGTTCCAGCATTTCATCTTTGGTCAACCCGTGCAACCGTCCCTCGTAATCCACAGCGGCATCGGTGCGGGTATAGTTTCCCTGTTCCTTCTTCGCTTCCGCCAGACGGGATTGGTACATCTCCATGGAATCGGTGGCCACCGTGAAAATCACGTCATCGCTGTTAAATTCGAAATATTTCGCCATTTTGATCGAGCCGGCGATATTTGCGATTGACGATATGCCGAAATGATCCAATCGATCGACAAGGTTCGGCGCCACACCCTGTTCCAACAGATAATCCTTTCCGGCCGGTTCATTGAACAATCTCATGAGCCGCAATACGATTTCATCATCAATATCCACAACCACATCCATGTTCTTCACATTATGAATCCAGGGAACATGTTTATCCCCGATCCCTTCAATGCGGTGGTGGCCATAACCGTTATACAACAGCGTGGGACACTGAGCCGCTTCGCCGACGCCGATCTTAATCAGCGGGAATTTTTCCCGCAGGTAGTCACCGGCACCCAATGTCCCGGTAGAACCCTGGGTAAGGAACAGGGCACTTAACCATTGTGACGCTTTCCGTTCCTGCATAAATACTTCTTCCATGGCCGGGCCGGTCACGGCATAATGCCAGCGGGAATTCCCGAATTCCTCGAATTGATTCAGGACTACAATTTCTTCCCCCCGTTCTTCTTTCAATGTCCGTACTTTGTCGTAGATCTCTTTCACATTACTTTCACCGCCGGGTGTTTTAATAACCTCCGAACCGACTTTTCCCAACCAGTCGAACCGCTCTTCCGACATCTCTTCCGGCAAAACGGCGATTGAAGGGCAGCCCAACAAATAGGCATCGTACGCGCCGCCCCGGCAGTAATTTCCGGTGGACGGCCAAAGGGCTTTTTGGGTCGTAGGA
>JALUTR010000343.1 GCA_027021785.1 Fidelibacterota bacterium
GTCGTGCTGGAGATAACGCGGGCTTGTTGTTGCGTGGAGTAGACAAGGAGGAATTGAAGCGTGGCCAGGTATTGGCGAAGCCGGGTAGTATCACTCCGCATACGAAGTTCAAGGCGAACGTGTATGTTTTGAAGAAGGAAGAGGGTGGACGTCATACGCCGTTTTTCAATGGATATCGTCCGCAGTTTTATTTTCGGACGACGGATGTGACGGGAGTAGTGGATTTGCCTTCGGGAATGGAGATGGTAATGCCTGGGGATAATGTTGAATTATCGGTGGAGTTGATCACTCCGATCGCAATGGACAAGGAATTACGTTTTGCGATTCGTGAAGGTGGTCACACGGTTGGCGCCGGTGTCGTTACCGAAATTATTGAGTAGGGAAGCATTCCGTGGCCAAACAATCCATTAGAATCAGCCTTAAAGCGTACGATCACACCTTATTGGATAAATCCACAGAGAAGATCGTGAAAACCGCAAAATCCACAGGCGCGATTATTTCAGGACCCATTCCTTTACCAACCAAACGAACGATTTATACGGTTTTGCGTTCTCCCCACGTGGATAAAAAGTCACGTGAGCAATTTCAAACGAAGATTCATAAACGGCTGATCGATATTCTGAACTCTACTCCTAAAACGGTTGAATCTCTGATGAAATTGGATTTGCCGGCAGGCGTGGATATAGAGATCAAGGTGTAGGCATGCGGGGACTTATAGGAAAAAAAGTCGGGATGACGCAGATATTTTCCGAAACAGGAAAAGCGATTCCGGTTACGATTATCGAAGCCGGCCCCTGTGTCGTTACACAAGTCAAATCGGAAGCGGTTGACGGCTACAAATCCGTACAAGTAGGTTTTCTCGACCGTAAGGAAAAACACCTGACGCGACCGTTAAAGGGACATTTTTCAAAAGCAGGAGTCGCTCCGAAGAAAGTGTTGGCTGAATTCCAAACGATTTCCGGTTTCGAGTATAAGCCGGGTCAGGAATTCACGGTGAAATTATTTAAACCCGGTGATCGCGTAAAAGTAACGGGAGTTTCAAAAGGACGCGGGTTCGCCGGAGTAATTAAACGACATAACTTTCATCGCCAACCGGAAACACACGGTCAGAGCGAATACTTAAGACATCCGGGATCGATTGGTCAGGCCTCCTATCCCTCACGTGTTTTTAAAGGGATTCGAATGAGTGGGCATTATGGGAATAAAAAAATAACCGTCAGGAATCTCCAGGTTGTAAAAGTGGATGTTGAGAAAAACCAGTTGTTTTTAAAAGGCGCTGTTCCCGGAGCAAATAATGGGATTATAACGATTACGAAGTAATTATGGAATTACAGGTTAAAAAAATTGACGGAACAAACAGTTCGAAGATCGAAGTCGATAATTCGGTTTTTGGAATTGAACCAAACGATAGCGTGGTTCATCAGACGATAATAGCCGAACTGGCCAATCGTCGCCACGGCACTCATTCGGCCAAGAGCCGGGGGATGGTTAAAGGTGGCGGAAGGAAACCGTGGCGGCAAAAAGGTCGCGGCGTTGCCCGCGCCGGCACGACACGTTCACCCTTATGGAAGGGAGGCGGTGTTGTATTCGGACCGGAGCCACACAAGTATACCAAGAAAGTTCCTAAGAAAATGAGACGGTTGGCCAGGAAAAGTGTATTGTCTTACAAAACGGCTAAAAATGAGATTCTGGTCGTGGAAGAATTGCAGGTGACACAACCTAAGACAAAAGAATTTTTACAGATTCTAAAGGCCCTGGGGATTGCCGATAAAAAAGTAAAAGTTTTACCCGGAGTAATTGACGACAAGCTATTCCTAGCTCTCCGGAATTTAAAAAATGTTTCGATTGTAAAAGCGACCGACGCAAGCACTTATGACCTGATCGACAATGAGGTGTTATTGTTTGATAAAGCGGGTCTGGCGCTGCTGAACGAACAATTAGGGGCGAATGCTTAAAATGATTGATTATCGAAGAATTATCGTGCGTCCCCTGTTCACCGAAAAGATGAGTGTCCTGGAAGAGACTCAGCGGAAGTACGCTTTTGAGGTGACTCCGGAGGCGAATAAAATCGATATTAAAAAAGCGATTGAAGAAAAATTTGATGTGGAAGTTGCAAAAGTAGCGACCATGAACCGAAAAGGTAAGGCCAAACAGATGACAGTACGAAGTGGTGGAAGAACGATCCGGACACAGGGAAAACGGTCTGACTGGAAACGTGCCATTGTGACCCTTAAAGAAGGATTTTCGATCGATTTATTACGGGGTGAAACGGCGAGTTAGTTATGGGAATCAGAACATTAAGACCAGTCACGCCCGCGAGTCGTTTTGCTACGCGGTCCGATTTCGATGAGATTACCACTGACAAGCCGGAAAAGTCCCTTACCGTCGCATTACGGAAAAAGGGCGGAAGAAACAATAACGGCCGGATCACGGTGCGTCACCGTGGGGGAGGTCATCGTCGACGTTACCGGCTCATAGATTTTAAACGTGATAAATTTGATGTTCCGGGGAAAGTTGTTTCCATTGAGTACGACCCAAATCGCTCGGCGCGGATAGCATTAATCCATTACGCCGATGGTGAGAAACGGTACATTCTGGCGCCGGTGGGTATTAAGGTCGGTGATATTATAATTGCCGGGGATAGTGTTCCGTTAAAGATCGGGAACGCCCTGCCGTTGAAGAATATTCCGACCGGTATGTTTGTACACAACGTTGAATTGACGCCCGGAAAGGGTGGCCAGATGGTTCGCAGTGCGGGAGCTTCGGCTCAGGTTATGGCGCACGACGGTGGTTATACGACTTTGAAATTGCCTTCCGGAGAGATACGGTTGGTTCCGGAAAAATGTCGGGCAACGATCGGTCAGGTTGGAAACCGGACCCATGAACAAATTGTATCCGGAAAAGCGGGACGTTCACGATGGTTAGGCGTGCGGCCCACGGTCAGAGGTGTGGCCATGAACCCGGTAGACCATCCGATGGGTGGTGGTGAAGGAAAATCGTCCGGTGGCAGACATCCCACAACACCGTGGGGTAAGCCAACCAAAGGGTATAAAACCCGTAAGAAAAACAAAAAGTCTAACGACCTGATTGTTAAGAGGAGAAAGTAAGATGGCTCGCTCTTTAAAAAAGGGACCTTATGTAGATCCAAAATTGTTGAGAAAGATTCGAGCCATGAATGAATCGGGTAAGAAGAGGGTTATAAAAACCTGGTCCCGGCGCTCGATGATCACCCCGGAATTTGTGGGGCATACGTTGGCAATCCACAACGGGAATAAGTTTATCCCGGTTTATATCTACGAAAATATGGTAGGACACAAATTAGGTGAGTTTGCACCGACAAGAATATTTAGAATGCATTCGGGAGATAGGAAGAAATAAGCGATGGAAGCACGAGCAATCTCACGATATATCCGGCAGTCGCCCAGAAAAATACGTAAAACGTTGGATTCCGTACGCGGAATGAAAGTAGGTGTAGCCTTAAACAAATTGCATTTTTCCCCGGAAAAAGCGGCGTATGTAATAGAGAAAACGTTGCGTTCCGCGGTCGCGAATTTAATGGCGGGCGAAGTAGAATCGCATGTTGACCCGGAGAGTTTTGTTATTAAAGAAGCTTATGTCGATGGTGGTCCGGCCTTGAAACGATTTCGGGCGGCTTCCATGGGGCGCGTGTCACGCATACGCAGGCCCACCAGCCATTTAACAATTGTTGTTACGGACGAAAAGAAATAGGAGGGTTATTTGGGTCAAAAAACACATCCGATTGGATTCAGACTGACGGTAAATAAAAACTGGCGGTCCAATTGGTTTGCCCCCAAAAGAAATTTTTCTCACGAGTTGGCGGAGGATGTAAAGATCCGGAAGTACCTGGCGTTACGATTGCCGAATGCCGGTATTGCAAAGATTGAAATCAGTCGTACCTCCAAGGTTGTGACGGTAACGATATATACCGCCAGGCCGGGAATAGTCATTGGCAAGGGTGGCGAGGAAGTAGCGCGTTTAAAACGGGAAGTGAAGCAACTCACGGATAAGGATGTTCAAATCAACATTTCCGAAATCAAGCGTCCCGAATTAAGCGCCGCGCTGGTCGGAGCAAACATCGCTCACCAGTTGGTAAAGAAAATTTCATACCGTCGCGTGGTAAACAAAACCATTCAGTCAACGATGCGGATGGGCGCGGAAGGTATCCGGATTAACGTTGCCGGGCGATTGGGTGGGGCGGAAATTGCCCGCAGTGAAAAATTTATGTCAGGGCGTGTGCCGTTGCACACATTAAGAGCCGATATTGATTACGCCTTAACGGAAGCACATACCACCTATGGCGTAATAGGGATTAAAGTATGGATTTGTAATGGGGTTGTTCATAATTAATTGATATGCTAGAACCACGCAAAATAAAATACCGTCGTCATCACCGGGGAAACCGCAGAGGCATGGCTCTGCGCGGGAGTCACGTAGCTTTTGGAAGTTACGGGCTGAAAGCCATGGAAGCGGGATGGATTACTGCCCGCCAGATTGAGTCGTCACGTATCACAATAGCCAGGGTTGTTCGTAAGGTCGGAAAGATGTGGATTCGTATTTTTCCGGATAAGCCCGTATCAAAAAAGCCTGCTGAAACCCGGATGGGAAAAGGAAAGGGAGCTCCCGAGTATTGGGTAGCCGTAGTGAAACCCGGGCGAATATTATTTGAGGTTGAAGGGGTGACGCGGGAAATGGCGGAAGAAGCTTTCCGGAATGCCAGTTATAAATTGCCAATCAAAACCAAACTTGTAACCCGCAGAGATATTTGATTATATGAAACAGACACAAATAAATGAAATGAATCTTACAGAGTTGGAGATCAAGCTTCAGGATAACCTGGATGCTCTACAAAATCTGCGTTTTCAGAAAGCTTTGCAACAATTGGAGAATCCGCTGCAAATAAGGCAGATTCGCAGAGAAATTGCCCAGATCAAAACCGTGTTGCATGAATATGAATTAGGGATTCGTACCGGGAACGAGGAAGGAAAAGCACAATGACGGAACAACGGAAAAGGCAAAGTCTCATTGGTGAAGTTGTGAGCACCAAAATGGAAAAAACAGTGGCGGTGAAGGTGACCAGAAAGGTTCCTCACCCGATATACAAGAAATATATAAAACGAAATAAAAAATATTTGGCTCACACGGGTTCGGTAGTCCCGAGCCTGGGAGATATAGTAAGAATTACTTTAACTCGTCCGATTAGTAAACGGAAATGTTGGCAGGTTAGTGAAATCATACGCGAAGCAGTAAAAATTGGATAATCAATTGTGATTCAACAAGAGACAAGATTAAAAGTAGCTGACAATACAGGCGCGAAAGAAGTGCTCTGTTTTAAAATTCTTGGCGGTACCAGGCGGCGTTATGCATCGGTCGGAGATTTAATTGTAGTGACGGTAAAAAGTGCAATTCCCGGTGGTATGGTCAAGAAAGGACAAATTTCCAGGGCCGTTGTGGTCAGAACCAGAAAAGAAGTGCGTCGACCCGACGGTTCGTATATTCGCTTTGATGATAATGCCGCTGTATTGTTAAACAATCAGGGTGAGCCGCGGGGAACGCGTATTTTCGGCCCGGTGGCGCGGGAACTCCGCGAGGGGGGGTACATGAAAATCATATCCATGGCTCCGGAGGTATTGTAAAATGCATGTAAAGAAGGGAATGACGGTCCGGGTTATCAGGGGGAATCATAAAGGAATGGAAGGGAAAGTGTTGCGTGTATTCCCTAAAAAACAGCGTGTGATTGTTGAAGGCGTGAATTTTATTAAAAGGGCAACGCGTCCATCGCAGGAAAATCCGGCCGGCGGGTTCATCGAAAAAGAAGCCCCTATCCACATCTCCAACGTGATGGTTGTGGTTGGTGGAGAGGCTATCAGAATCGGCCATAAAATCCTGGCGGATGGGACCAAAGTCAGAATTTCCAAGAAGACGGGTGAAGAGATCGAAATATAATCATGGCGGAAAAGAAAAAAGCAAAAAAAGCTGGTAAAGCAAAAGTTAAGAAGTCGGTCAAATACGAACCGACTTACAAAAAGCTTTATCACGAAATAATTGTTCCCAGTATGATGAAACGGTTTGGGTATAAAAGTCCGGCCCAGGTTCCGCGGCTGGAAAAAATTACACTCAATATGGGTATCGGTGACGCCAAAACCAATCCCAAGGCGCTTGAGAGCGCTCAAAAGGAGTTGACGCTTATTTCCGGTTTGAAAGCGATGATAACCCATTCCAGAAAGGATATTTCAAATTTTAAAGTCAGGAGGGGGTATCCGATCGGATGTATGGTCACTCTCCGGGCCAATCGGATGTACGAGTTTTTTGAGCGGATGAATTCAATCGCCCTACCGCGCACCAGGGACTTCAGCGGTTTATCGTTCAAGTCTTTTGACGGGCGCGGGAATTACAGCTTCGGGATAAAAGAACAGATTGTATTTACAGAAATAGATTATGACAAAATTGATACGATCCGCGGGTTGGATGTTTCCATCACAACCACCGCCAAAACCGATGAGGAAGCTTATTGGTTATTGAAGGAATTTGGGTTCCCGTTACGGGAGAAACCGGTGAAAAAAGTAGAGGATGCAAAGGCAGCTTAATGGCTAAAAAATCACTTATTGTAAAGGCGCGTAGAAAACAGAAGTTTTCCACGCGGGCTTATAACCGTTGTTTTAATTGTGGGCGTCCGCACGGTTATTTGAGAAGGTTCGGACTGTGTCGTATCTGTTTCCGGGAAATGGCCCTGAAGGGTGAAATCCCCGGTGTAACAAAAGCAAGTTGGTAAGGAGTTAACCGGTATGACAATGACTGATCCGATTGCTGACTTTCTTACCCGTATTCGCAATGCGTTAAGTGCGGACAAGCGCTGGGTGGATATACCCGCTTCCAATTTAAAGAAGCGAATCGCGTACGTACTGAAGGAAGAACATTATATTGAAGACTTTATATTTATCGCTGACGGCGATAAAGAGATAATTCGCATCTTTTTAAAATATGATTATAAAGGCCAACCGGTTATTTCCGGAATTGAACGTCTGAGCAGGCCGGGATGTCGTATTTATGTCGGGGCGAATGAAATTCCCCGCGTTCTGGATGGGTTGGGAATATCGATTCTATCAACCTCGAAAGGTGTTGTTTCGAATAAAACTGCCAAGAGTTTGAAGGTTGGTGGTGAATTACTTTGCAAAGTTTGGTAATTGCCATGTCGCGTATCGGAAAAAATCCAATTGAAATACCTGAGGGAGTAACCGTGAAGGTCCAAGACAGTCATATTGTTGTTAAGGGCCCGAAGGGTGAACTTGAGTTCAATATTCACCCCGACATCAAGGTCTCGCAGGGTGATAATAAAATCGTGATTGAACGGTCATCGGATGATCGCAAAAACCGATCTTTGCATGGAACCATTCGACAGCTCATTGCCAATATGGTAACGGGCGTTTCGAAGGGATTTACAAAAGAATTGGAAATTAATGGTATTGGTTATCAGGCGGTCATCGATGGCAAACGATTGCAATTAATGCTTGGCTATTCGCACGATATTGTCTTTGAACCCCCGGAAGGGATTACATTAACCGCTAACCGGAACCTGATAACGGTTTCCGGAATCGACCGGCAATTGGTTGGCGAGGTAGCAGCAAAAATCCGTTCTTTTCGGAAGCCGGAACCTTACAAAGGTAAAGGAATACGCTACAAAGGAGAGCATGTGCGTTCCAAACAAGGTAAAACCGTGGGTGGTTAATCAGGATGAGTAGACACACGAAAGAATTAGCACGAAGAAGACGCATTCGTAACCGCAGTAAACGAACGGCACGATTTCATCCCACACGCCCCAGATTATGTGTTTATCGTAGTAATCGGAATATCATGGCGCAAATTATAGATGATTTTCAAGGTCGGACGTTGGTATCTGCTTCAAGTATGGACCGGGACCTGCAGGATAAGGTAAAGCAGGCTGGTTCAAAAGTAATGAGCAGCAAGATTGTCGGTGAGGCATTGGCCAAACGGGCATTGGATAAAAATATTAAAGAGGTTGTGTTTGACCGTAATGGGTTTATATATCACGGTAGGGTTAAGGCGTTAGCTGAAGCCGCCCGTGAAGGCGGCCTCCAGTTTTAGATAGGAGATATTCGGTTTGGCACTTATAAATCCAGCAGAATTAGATCTTAAGGAAGAGATCGTTGTCCGTATTAAGCGGGTGGCAAAAGTCACATCGCGGGGCAAACGATTCCGTTTTACTGCTTTAGTGGTTGTGGGCGATGGAAAGGGCCATGTCGGTTTCGGTCTTGGGAAAGCGCATGAAGTGATTGCCGCCATATCCAAAGCCAAAGAGGCCGCCAAGCAGAATATTTGCCGGATTCCGGTAATTAACGGAACGATACCCCACAAGATCGAGGGGAAATACGGCGCCAGTCGGGTGATGTTGAAACCCGCTTCTCAAGGAACGGGTATTATCGCCGGCGCGGCGGTTCGGGCAGTTATGGAACAAGCGGGCATTGCTAATATATTGACCAAAAGATTGGGTTCCAATAATGCGCTCAATGTCGTGAAGGCGACCATGGACGCATTACTGAATTTGCAGGATGCCGTGACGGTTGCGAATAAACGGGGTATTACAATAAAGGAAGTTTTCAACTAATTATGGCTCGTAAAAAGAAAGCGAAAATGCTACGCATTACGCAGGTACGAAGTGGTATCGGATATAAGCCGAAGGCCCGGCGTACTTTGGAGGCTTTGGGATTAAGGAAAATGCACCAAACTGTTGAAAAAGTCGATACGCCGGCAATCAGGGGAATGATTCGAAAAATCGATTACCTTTTAAAAGTTGAGGAAACGGAATGAGGTTAGGCGAATTGCAACCGGCTGCCGGTTCCAGGCACAAAGTAAAACGTGTTGGCCGCGGCCACGGTAGTGGTTGGGGCAAGTCCGCCGGGCGTGGTGACAAAGGAGCCGGACAACGCAGCGGTAACCGTCGGAGACCCTGGTTCGAAGGTGGACAGATGCCATTGCAGCGTCGGTTACCCAGGCGTGGATTTTCCAATCATTTATTTAAGAAAGAATACCAAATTGTCAATTTGAGTGCGATCGCGAGACTGGAAATGGAGGAAATCGACGCCCAGGTTCTGTATGCCAATGGTTTGGTACGTTCGGCCCTTAAGCCGATAAAGATTTTGGGTGAAGGAGATATTAAAAAGGCTGTCAAAATAACCGCTGATGCCTGTAGTAAATCAGCGCAGGAAAAAATTGAGAAAGCAGGGGGTTCGATAACGGTCCAGTGATTGATAAAATCAGAAATATTTTTAATATCCCGGAACTCCGCAAGCGGATTTTTTTTACGGTAGGTATTTTGGTAGTCGTCAGGGTTGGGGCCCATATTCCCATCCCCGGTATTGACGGGGAGGCGTTGGGAGCGGCGATCCAGAATTTCCAGAATACCCTTTTCGGGTTGTACGATTTATTTGCCGGCGGCGCTTTCCGGAAAGCCACGTTATTCGCCCTGGGTATCATGCCCTATATTTCGGCTTCCATTATCATCCAGTTAATGGGTACGGTTGTGCCCTACTTTCAACGGTTGCAGAAAGAGGGTGAAGAAGGGCGGAAAAAGATTACCCAGATTACCCGTTACGGAACGGTGCTGATTTCCGCGCTCCAGGCTTACGGTGTCACGGTATTCCTGGAAAACATGAGTGCCAGCGTTCCCGGCGGAACGATCATGGTCGTTCCCAATCCCGGTTTGGCCTTTACGTTTACGGCGATAATCAGTATGGTAACCGGAACCGTCCTCATGATGTGGCTGGGAGAAAGAATTACCGAGCGGGGGATTGGAAACGGCATATCGTTAATCATTATGATCGGTATTCTTTCAAGGTTCCCGAATGTCGTGGTAAGTGAGTTGACCTTGTTGCGTGAGGGTGTTCGCGGCGTGTTGGGAGAAATAATCCTGATAGCTCTCATGTTCGTTATTGTGGCCTTTGTAGTATTATTGACCCAGGGAACCCGCAAGATACCGGTTCAATATGCCAAACGGGTAATCGGCAGAAAAGTATATGGCGGACAATCAACGCATATCCCGTTAAGGGTCAACACGGCCGGCGTAATGCCCATTATCTTTGCCCAATCCATTATGTTTATTCCGACCACCATCGCCACTTTTTTCAGTGAGAGTGAGTTTATGCAGGCGATTATGCGGTGGTTTTCATTCGATCACCCGTTTTACTGGTTCGTGTTTGGACTGATGATCGTTTTCTTTACCTATTTCTATACGGCAATAGCCTTCGACCCGATTCAGGTTTCGACCACGATGAAACAACAGGGCGGGTTTATTCCCGGTGTTCGTCCGGGGAAGAGAACGGCGGAATATATCGATAACATTCTGACGCGGGTTACTTTACCGGGATCGTTTTTTCTGGCGTTTATTGCCATTTTCCCATATATCCTGATGAACATTATGGATATCGGTTACGATCTGGCGTCATTTTTCGGTGGAACCAGTTTGCTGATTATCGTGGGTGTCGCCTTGGACACGTTACAACAGATAGAATCCCATTTATTGATGCGTCATTACGACGGTTTTTTAACCAAGGGAAAATTGCGTGGCCGACGGAGGATGTAAGGTGGTTTCAATCCGTTCCTCGCATGAAATCGAAAAAATCGCCCGCAGCGCTCAGATTGTTGCGGATACCCTGGATATGTTGGCCGAGAAAATTGAACCGGGTGTTCCCATTATCGATCTGGACAGGATGGCTGAGGAATTCATAAGAGCCCAAGGGGCCAGACCGGCCTTCAAGGGGTACATGGGATATCCCGCTACCTTATGCGTTTCCATCGACGATGTTGTCGTTCACGGTATTCCAAACGGGGACCTTTTGCAAGAGGGACAGATTGTAGGTATTGATTGCGGGGTGGAGAAAGACGGGTATTTTGGTGATTCGGCGCGAACTTTTGCTGTTGGAGAAATCACCCCGGAAAAGAAAAAATTAATGGCGGTTACAAAAAAATCCCTGATGAAAGGAATTAAGGCCGCCAAATTCGGGAATTATGTGTCCGATATTGGTTATGCAATCCAGACCTACGTGGAAGCCAATGGGTTTTCGGTCGTCCGTGAATTGGTTGGTCATGGTATTGGAACGCGATTGCATGAGGAACCGCAGGTGCCGAATTACGGTAAGCCGAAACAAGGCCAAAAGTTGCGGGAAGGTATGTGTCTGGCAATCGAACCGATGATCAATATGGGGGAGAAGGATGTATATACAGATGAAGACGGTTGGACCGTTCGTACCAAAGATGGTGAGTCCAGCGCGCACTTCGAACATACAATAGCCATTTTGAAGGACCGGACAATAATATTAAGTCAAAGGAGTCATAATGGCTAAAGAAAAACCAATCACGGTGGAGGGTGTTATCAAAGAGACCCTTCCCAACGCAATGTTTCGGGTGGAAATCGATATTGGTGGCAATAAACACGAAGTATTAGCGCATGTTAGCGGTAAGATGCGGATGCATTTTATCAAAATACTACCTGGCGATGTGGTAACACTGGAGGTTTCTCCATACGATTTAAATCGCGGCCGCATTGTCTATCGTCAGAAATAGGAGTACCATGAAAGTTCGTCCGTCGGTAAAAAAGATGTGTGCCAAGTGCAAAATAATTAAACGCAAAGGCGTAATATTAGTGATTTGTGAAAATCCAAAACACAAACAAAGACAAGGTTAGGAGTAGACTGTGGCGCGTATAGCCGGTATTGATATCCCGCGCAATAAAAAAGTGCCGTATTCATTACGGTATATTCACGGAATTGGTTTGACTCAAGCCAACCGAATTTGTGAAACTGCTAAGGTTGATCCGGAACTCCGGGTTCAGGAATTAAATGAAGAGCAAGTGGCGGCGATTCGCGATGCCATTTCCAAGTTGGATATTAAGGTCGAAGGAGAATTACGGTCCTTTGTGGCGATGAATATTAAGCGATTAAAAGATATCGGAAGTTACAGAGGGATTCGCCACCGCCGAGGGTTACCCGTGAACGGGCAACGGACCAAAACCAATGCCCGTACCAGAAAAGGGAAGAAACGGACAATCGGTTTGGGTAAAAAGAAAATTGGAAAGAAAGGATAAATAATTGGCCACTAGATCAAGTAACAGGCGTAAGAAAAAGAAGAAGCGATCCGTTGATCCTGTTGGTATTGCTCATATTAAAGCAACCTTTAATAATACGCACGTTACCTTAACAGACAAATTCGGCAACGTTATTTCGTGGGCGACGGCCGGAACCTCCGGGTTCAAGGGTTCGCGAAAGAGCACAGCTTATGCGGCCTCTTTAGCGGCGGAAAATGCCGCCAAAGACGCAATGGCCATGGGATTAGTCAGTGTGGAAGTAAGAGTAAAGGGACCGGGATCAGGACGCGAATCAGCGATTCGTTCCCTGGCAGTAGCCGGTTTACAGATTACGGCCATTAAGGATGTAACTCCGTTACCCCATAATGGATGCCGCCCACCAAAAAGAAGACGCGTGTAGATAAGGTTTAGGAGTTTATTGGATGGCAAAATATAAAGGTCCAAAAGGTAAGTTGGTCCGCAAATTTGGCGAAAATATCTTTGGGAATGGAAAGTATGATCGGTTATTGAACCGTAAACCGTACGGGCCGGGTCAACATGGGCAAACCCGTCGTCGAAGATTATCAAACTATGGTATACAGTTACGTGAAAAACAGAAGATCAAGTTTATGTATGGTCTGCTGGAAGGGCAGTTCAGGAATTATTTTAAACGCGCCGATCAAATGAAAGGGGAGACCGGGACAAACTTGTTGCAGTTGCTGGAAAGGCGACTTGATAATGTTGTGTATCGTCTTGGTTTCGCACCGACACGGCCGGCGGCGAGGCAACTGGTCAGCCATCGTCATTTCATGGTAAACGGACGTGCCGTGAATATTCCCTCTTACAGTCTCAAACCGGGCGATGTTTTACAAGTCCGGGAAAAAAGCAGGCGGCTTGATATCATCTTAAATTCAATGAAACGTATTAAAGGGGATATTGATCTCCCCTGGTTGGAATTGGATAAGGCCAGAATGCAAGGGACATTTTTGGCCATTCCGGAACGCGATCAAATGAATTTAACAATCAATGAACAGTTGGTCGTCGAATTATATTCTAAATAACCGTAAAAATAGGACCATTACTCTATGGCAAATAGAACAGATTTAAATCTTTACATTGAATGGGATACTTTAACCGATACGTATGGCAAGTTTATCATCCAGCCTTTGGAACGGGGATACGGTATTACCCTGGGAAATGCTCTCCGACGCGTTTTACTCACGGGAATACCGGGAGCCGCAATTACCAATATGAAAATCGAAGGCGTATTGCATGAATTTTCCACTATCCCGGGGGTAAAGGACGATGTTGCCGATATTATTATGAATTTAAAAGGGGTTCGATTCAAATTGCTTGAAAGTAATCCCGATAAGGTTCACATAAAATTGGAAGGCAAACATGTTTTCACCGCCCAGGATATTCAGGACGCCAGCGATCAGTTTACCGTATTGAATCCCGATCATTATATCACCGAGATAAATGAAGAAGGAAAACTGGATATAGAATTACGCATCGGAATCGGCAAAGGCTATGTTCCCAGCGAAGAGAATGAATTACCCAACGCTCCCATCGGGATGATCGCCATTGACAGTATTTTCAATCCGGTTACCAAGGTTACCTTCCAGGCGAATCCCCTGCCGGGTGAGAAAGAGACACTCGAAGTCCTTACTTTGGAAGTGACTACCGACGGATCCATAACGCCAAAGGATGCCATCAGCTATTCCTCCACAATTTTAATTGACCACCTGAAGTTGATAGAAGCGATCAGCAGGCCGGAAGTGCTGGAAGTATCGGAGGGGATCAGTGAGGAAATCCTTGCTATTCGTAAACTGTTGAATTCCACGATTGACGAAATGGAGTTGTCCGTACGCAGTTTTAACTGTTTACAAGCTGCCGGCATTAAATATATCTACGAGTTGGTGAGTAAGGAAGAAAATGAAATGCTGAAGTATAAAAACTTCGGACGTAAGTCATTGACTGAACTCGTGGAGAAGCTGGACGAGATGGGATTGCATTTCGGAATGGATGTTGATCAATATTTAATTGACGAAGTATAAGTGGAACCATGAGGCATCGAAAATCAACCAAGAAATTAGGCTTAAGTACCAAGTCACACCGCAAGGCCATGTTGTCAAATCTGGCAATGGCCTTGATCGTTCACAAGCGCATAAAGACGACTCATGCCCGCGCAAAGGAATTACGTCGGTTTATTGAACCGTTGATCACATTCGCGAAAAGGGGAGACCTGCACGCCCGGCGACAGGTACTGAAGAAGATAAAACATAAAGAAATCGTCCATACATTATTTCATGAGATTGCTCCGGTATACAGCGAACGTCCGGGGGGGTACACAAGAATTACCAAACTTGGTTTCAGGGATAATGATCGGGCGGCGGTTTCATTGATCGAATTGGTCGATATCGGTGGTGTAGTGGAAACCGAATCCGAGTCAAAAGGGAAAAAAGCCAAGAAGTCCAAAAAGTCTAAAGCCGCCGACTGATACCAGCTTCTTGATGTAGCGCTTGTTGACGAACCGAAATACATATTTTAGGGCAACAGTATTTGTTGCCCTAATTTTTATTATTATTTCATCCGTTTACGGACAGCGCAGGACGAAGTTTGATTACCGCTGTCTGTGGGTGGTTCGGAATGCATTAATATCCGAACGGACAATCGATGATGCTATTAATTTTGCCGACCGGTACGGCTTTAATAATTTAATTGTACAGGTAAGAGGAAGAGGTGATGCCCTGTATCAATCGAATATTGTTCCCCGAAGCGCCATATTGAAAGATGATTCCTTTGATCCCCTCGCTTTAATCATCAAAAAGGCGCATGCGAAGGGGATAAAAGTGCATGCCTGGGTGAATGTCTATCTTCTCTGGTCCGCGAAATCGGATCCGTATTCGGACGAACATATCTTTAACGCTCATCCCGACTGGATCGATCACAACGGGCAAAACGGCAATAACAAAGCGGACCGCGAACGGATAAAGCCCACCGGGGACGAGGGCGTGTACCTGGCGCCGCATCACCCGGAGGTAACGCCTTATTTATTATCGGTATTTCGTGAATTGGTGGCGAAATACGACCTGGATGGATTGCATCTGGATTATGTGCGCTATAAGGATGCCGATTATGGCAACAACCGGGCCGCGCTGGAATACTATAAAAAGTCAGGAGGAGGTGAACCCCTGGCTTTATTATCGACAGTCTGGAGTAAGGCCGACAGCGTTACCCAATTCACCAACAAATTGGTTAAGTGGAGTGACTATCGGCGGCAAGCTATTACCGATTTGGTGAAAAAAACCAAGGAAATGGTTCTGGAAGTCCGCCCCGATTGTATTGTTTCCGCCGCCGTTAAACCCAACCTGTATGATGCCCGCAACCGTTTTTTCCAGGAATGGGACGTATGGCTGGCCGCGGGTTATGTTGATTGGGTGTTTCCGATGAATTACGCCGTTTCACTACGGTCGTTTGCGGCAAATATTGATATAATTTATGATAATCTGCCCCCCAAATATCGCGATCGAATTATCATGGGCATCGCGACCTACAATCAATCGGCCTTTGACGTGGCCGACAAAATAAAATATACCAGGGTTACCCGTTTTCGTGGCGTATCCCTGTTCTCTTATAATGTGCTCAAAGATAATCCACGTTATCTTTATCCCCTGCGAAGAGTCCTCCTGCCGTAAGTCGTATCTTCCGGTCGGGCCTTTACGACACTTAAAATTACGGGTACGATAAGGAACCGGAATTCACCGAAGGCCGATAATATCGGGGTTAACCCCGCAGTCCCGATTCGATCGGGACATGCGGCCCAAAGGTAGGTTAAGACAAATCATTGAACTAAAATTTTCTTATTCGGGATATTGATTTGAATCCTTATTATTTCGATAGTTTCGTTTAATTCGTTGTTCCCATTGCATTATTTGGGTTTATTCGACCCCCGGGAAAAATCGGGATTATCTTCGGTGAGGGGAGTTTCCCCGTCATGGGTTCGTCGTTTGCCCGACATGTATGTTGTTCCGTCATATTCACCGCCTAACGACCTTGCGCGTTCCCGGGTTCAGCGGTAAATTTCTTTTCAAATAATTGCCAGAGGAACGGTTATGGGAAAGATAATACGCGCGCCGCGCGGAACCCGGTTGACATGTAAAAGTTGGCAGCAGGAGGCAGCCTACCGAATGATCCAGAATAATTTAGATCCTGAAGTTGCCGAGAATCCGGATGAATTGGTTGTATATGGCGGGAAGGGTAAAGCGGCCCGTAATTGGGAATGTTTTGAAGTAATCCTGCAATCGTTAAAGCGTCTTGAAAATGACGAGACGTTATTAGTTCAATCGGGCAAACCGGTGGGTATTGTACGGACGTATACTTGGTCGCCACGCGTTCTGATTGCCAATTCCAATCTGGTTCCCCAGTGGGCAAGTTGGGATTATTTTCATGAGTTGGACCAGCGAGGTTTGATTATGTATGGTCAGATGACAGCCGGTAGCTGGATTTATATCGGAACGCAGGGCATTCTGCAGGGGACTTATGAGACCTTCGCGGCCGCCGCGAACACCCATTTTAACAGCGATTTGACCGGTCGCTTTGTTCTGACAGCCGGGTTAGGGGGAATGGGTGGCGCCCAACCGCTGGCGGTTACGATGAATAACGGTGTTGTGATTGCGGTGGAAGTCGATCCACGGAAAATTCAGAAACGGTTGGAAACAAAATACCTGGATGTGGCGACGGAGTCCCTGGAAGATGCTCTGACCCTGGCGCGTGATGCCGTGTTAAAGAAAAAACCGTTATCAATCGGTCTGCTGGGGAATGCCGCCGATATTATTCCGAAAATCGCGGAATCAGGCATTGTGCCGGACCTGGTAACGGATCAAACATCCGCCCATGATGAACTGGATGGCTATATTCCCAATGGGATGAGCCTGGAGCAGGCGCTTGAATTGCGGAAAACCGATCCGGATCAATACATCAAGGAAAGTTTTCGCGCTATGGCGGAACATGTGCGTGGGATATTGAAACTGAAACGGATGGGGGCAATTTGTTTCGATTATGGAAATAACCTGCGTGGACAAGCGCAAAAAGCGGGGGTTGCGGATGCCTTTGACTATCCCGGTTTCGTCCCGGCCTATATCCGTCCTCTTTTCTGCGAAGGGAAGGGCCCCTTTCGTTGGGTGGCATTGTCCGGCGATCCCGAAGATATTTATAAAACCGATGAAAAAGTGTTGGAACTTTTCCCTGAGGATGAGGCGCTGACCCGCTGGATAAGAATGGCACGTGAAAAGGTGCGATTCCAGGGCCTGCCTGCCAGGATCTGCTGGTTGGGGTACAAACAGCGCGCCAGGTTCGGTGTTACCCTAAACAAGATGGTGGCAAAGGGGGAACTCAAGGCGCCCATTGTGATCGGACGTGATCATCTCGATACGGGGTCGGTCGCCTCTCCCTATCGTGAAACCGAAGCCATGCTCGACGGGTCCGACGCGATAGCCGACTGGCCCTTGCTGAACGCCCTGGTCAATACCGCCTGTGGCGCCAGTTGGGTCTCGATTCACCAGGGTGGGGGAGTCGGAATGGGATTGGCAATCCACGCCGGCCAGGTGATTGTGGCGGATGGAACGTCGGAAATGGAATTACGATTGAAAAGGGTATTAACCAACGACCCCGGTATTGGTATTATCCGTCACGCGGATGCCGGCTATGAGAGCGCGATTGAGAACGCGCGGGAATGGCAGATCGATATCCCGATGCTCACCGATTGAGATCGATCACGTTCATTAAACTGAAATAGAAATGTCGCGGCTTTACACGGGGTTTTATCGGCGTTAAGCGGCGGTTTTTCACAAAACCGTCGGATTACCTCACGAGTTACTCAGGTAGTGAAAAATCCAACACCAACAACATTGAAATTAACCAACGTGGGTCAATTGGTGACCTATGATCCGGATATCGACAAAATCCGGGTTGACGTCAAAGTCGAGATATTGATCCGTGATGGAAAAATCGCCCGGATCGGCGAAAGTACGGGTACGGCGGATGAAATGATCGACTGCCGGGGACGTATGGTAACCCCGGGGTTCGTGGACCCGCATACGCATCCGGTATTTTTGCGCGGACGCGAAGAGGAATTCCGGTTGCGGTGTGCCGGCGCCGGTTACCGGGAAATCGCCTCCCGGGGAGGCGGAATACGCGCCGGTATCGAAGGGGTTCGCAAGGCGACGGAAAAGGAATTGGTGCATGCCGTAACGCCGCGCATGAACCGGTTCCTACGGCTGGGCACCACAACGATTGAAGCGAAAAGCGGTTATGGCCTCAATACCGAATCGGAACTCAAATCCTTGCGGGTATTGAACCGTTTGGAACGTGGGAACCCGATTGACATCATTCCGACATTTTTAGGCGCCCACGCATTTCCCCCTGAATATGAAGGGAATCATGATGCTTATGTGGATCTGATCTGTGGGGAAATGATACCGCTGGTCGCGAAGCAGGGAATAGCGCGCTTTTGCGATGTGTTTTGTGAAGAAGGCTATTTTACCGTACCGCAGTCCCGGAGAATCCTGGAAACGGCGAAAGTGTACGGTTTGATTCCGCGTTTACATGCCGATGAATTCACGGATTCGGGAGCCGCCGGGTTGGCAGGTGAGGTGGGAGCCGTTTCGGCGGATCACTTAATGGCGGTGAGTGATGCGGGTATTGCCGCTTTGGCAGAATCCGGTGTCACGGCGATTCTGCTGCCGGGCACGACCTTTTTTCTCGGTTCCGATCGCTACGCGCCGGTGGATAAATTGGTCCGGGCCGGAGTAAAAATCGCCCTGGCGACCGACTTTAATCCGGGGAGTTGTTATCTTCAATCGATGCCGTTTATTATTTCTTTGGCCTGTTTGTACCTTGGAATGAGTGTCGAGGAAGCATTTCAGGCCGCCACTTATCAGTCGGCGGTATCGCTGGGAATAGAAAAAAGGGCCGGAGTAATTAAGGAAGGTTTGCCAGCGGATTTAATTATCTGGGATTTGGAAAAATTAATCGAGATCCCTTACTATGTAACCGATTTGCCGATATACAAAGTAATGAAGTCAGGCGTTGCTGTCCAAAATATTTTGGAAGAGTGGTAATTCAAGTATAGTGCCCCTCGGTCCCGGACGGATTTGGCCCCTTCTTCCTGAAACAATCCCCCTAAAGGATTTAAAAAAGAGGATTTTGTGATACTTTGAGCACACAATCCAGAACCAACTTGAAATGTGCTGTCCAAGAGGTGTACAGAATCCATTCGTTAACCCACACAGGAGGGTAATCTTTCCACAACGCTCTGGTTGTCGTTACCGTCAACTCAAATGCCTTCCGGTTCATGGTCGGGAGACCATGAACGATCAGGTTTTCTAATCTTAACCGTCAGCCGCCTCATGATTTAATTCCCCGAAGGGGAAGCATACAATAACTCATGGCAACGCTCTCCTTCCATTCTCATTGTCCCAAAGTAAACAATAAAACATACTCATTGCCATATGGCACAATAATAAGGGCGGAATAATCTTATCCCATCTTGTATCGCGCGTGAACAGCATCGGTAAAATGGAAAATACTAGTTCATATAGAATTTGTCCAATTACTGCATATTACGAGGAAATTTGTATCTTAGCACTTGATCGATGGATGTTTTGAACTTAAACTTGCCCTCTGTTTATTTTTCATTGATAGAAAAGAGATGAAGCATCCTATGAAACGAATGTTGTTAATGAGCATCTTATTCCTGTTCGGAGTTCAGGGGCTTTCAGCCAATTATGCTTTCTATAAAAAGGTTAAAAATACGTGTGCGGCATACCGCATAAAAGTCAATGACTCGGATATGAGTCTGACTGACGATTCTTTTAGCTTAACGCTGAACAGTATGCGCAATAATTTTGAGATGGTAATGATTATTGGTTTTGTATCTGCCGGTAAGGCTATCGTGCACCAGCGGTATCTCGCGACCCAGATAAGCGGATATAAGTCGGTTATCCCGCGGACGATTAATGTCATGGTAAACGTGCCGTCAGGGCGGGGGAAAGCAGTAATTTCCGCCGGCGCCGATGCCGCATTGGTGGAGCAATTAGCCAACGGGAAGATTGAGCCGTCGGAATTTATGCTAAAAATAAAAGATTCAATTCAAACACTATAAGGAGGTAAGATGTTTGATCCAACTTCATGGTCAGGTTTGTTCATTGCTTATGTCAGAGCCCTGGGATGGTCCATTGTGGCGGCCGTCGGGTTTGCTTTTGGAGTCGGTATTGCTCTGAAAGTTTTTGACTGGCTATCCACAGATATTGATGAATGGGAAGAAATCAAAAAAGGCAATATTGGCGTTTCGTTGATTTTTATTTCCCTGATCCTCATGGTTGGCTTGCTTGTTTACAAAGTAATCTGATATTACACCCGACCACCATTACGCAGCTTCACAAAGGGCTCTTTGAGCCCTTTTTTGCTCGTTTTTAAAATGGGGGTTTCTCATGTATTGAGGGGCCCAAAGTCGAATCGAAGACCTGCCGAAGCGGAGCGCAGGCCGGCGTAGTAGGGTCGGCTTTTGGCGACCGCGTGCAGTGTATTGTGTTTATATCCTCACTACTATACCAATTGTCGAGTTGAGTTTAAATAAATTAACGCCCAGACAATTTGCCAAAGGTGTAATCTCAAGCGAAAATCTACCCGTCGTTGGGGTAATTCTTATACCACCACTAAAATAGAGCCCGGCAGACCATTCATTCACATCCGTGATAGTTGCAGGTTGTATTTCACCACCAGGACCTACAATCCCAAAAGTATTGTCAACTACACCTCCAACCGCTAAGGTCAACGATAGAATCCAAAAGCGAATAATATCATATGACAAAGCCGTGATAAAACTTCTTGAAATCAAATTCTGCTTCGGAGTATCGGTTGCAAAACTGTGAGTGAATTTCCCATATAAAAAGGTGGAGTGGATTCGAAGCCCATCTTCCCGGATTGCTCTTTCATATCCAAAAGAAATAATGGTACCAAATCCCTGAGTTCTGACACCCTCATGAATACCAAGCCCGGCATCCAATTTCAGACCATGTTTTGGCGATTCCCGGCCCAGTACACTCATTGGTGTCAGGGTTAATAAAAAGGTAGTCGTTAATAGGATTCTAAAGTTTATTTCCATAGACTTTCTCAAAAAACACATAACGGATGGAACTCACCAACGTTTTCATTTTCTTTGGATTTAAGCATTTCCACGTGTTCCAAACTATGAAACCAGGCCTCACGGGGGTGCAGCGGGAGGAAGCCCCTTTAATCAACAGTTTGTAATTCTTCATCAATACGTTCTTTTAGAAATATTTTAATTAACGATTGGTAAGGAACATCCCTTTTATTTGCAATCGTCCGTAACTCTTCTAACATGTATTCCGGAACACGTAATGAAATCGTTTTAGTGGTTGGTTTTAATTTTGGGAAAACGGCAACATCCGATTCAGACCAATCTACATAATCGGTTGATTCATGTTTGGACCAGAATTCCCTTTCTTCATCTTCATTTAAACTTAGGAAGGTATTTTCAGGTGAAATACATGTGAATAGGCATAGTATAGTATAATATTTCATACTGGTATTTCTTTGTGCTTAACCAAAAAAACGGACAGCAAGCAACTTTAACAAACCACTGAGTTTCTCCGATATTAAAATCATTCAAATAACCGAAGGCGTTTATTTTCGGCTACAGCACGTGGTTAAACGCCTTTTATTTTATACAAATTTATAGGTATATATTTCTGAAAAATCTTAAAGTCTTTATCAGTTGTAAAAATTTCAAGATCTCTATGAAAAGCGACTGCGCATATTAAAAAATCAGTATTCGAACCTTGTATTCCTTTTCTTCTACAAATATTAAAAAATTCGGCTGCTTTTTCGTAATCTACCTCTTTTAATATTAAATCTTGGAATGCAGAAAAATAATCTCTCAATTCAATGAATTGTTCCTCAGATTTAATTCCGGACAATATTTCCTGTCTAATAGGACCAATTAATTGGACTCTTACATCTCTTATTAATTCAGTGAGTTCTTTTATAATTATTTCATCTTTTGAGGAATTTCTGCGTAAAGCTTGAGACCAAACACAAGTATCCACAATTATCTTCATGGTACTTTTCGCTGTTCTTTGTAGTTGTATTTTTCATCGTACTCTATTTTACCGAACAACTTTGTTATCTCAAATTGCTTTCGTCTTTGGATATACTCTTGCAGAGCTTCGTTTACTGCGGCTCGCTTTGTTTTATGCTTTCCGATTTTCTTAGCTAAATTAAGTAGGTCATCGTCTATTGCTAAATTTGATGGCATTTTACATCCCCAAGTTTTCTTTTACAAATATTACACATAAAATTGTGTAGTATCAAGTGTGGATAATCATTTTTTGGCGTTTAACGCCACAGATTACCGACACGCGGGATTCTAACGATTAATATTCTACTTGGTTTGTACTTCATTTCTGTTCAATCCTCACTAAGCATTTCTACGTGTTCCAAACTGTGAAATCAGGCCTCACGGGGTCGACGGTCCCCCCGCAGAATGCGGGTCCGGTGCAGCGGGAGAAAGCTCCTTTAATCAACAGTTTGTAATTCTTCATCAATACGTTCTTTTAGAAATATTTTAATTAACGATTGGTAAGGAACATCCCTTTTATTTGCAATCGTCCGTAACTCTTCTAACATGTATTCCGGAACACGTAATGAAATCGTTTTAGTGGTTGGTTTTAATTTTGGGAAAACGGCAACATCCGATTCAGACCAATCTACATAATCGGTTGATTCATGTTTGGACCAGAATTCCCTTTCTTCATCTTCATTTAAACTTAGGAAGGTATTTTCAGGTGAAATACATGTGAATAGGCATAGTATAGTATAATATTTCATACTGGTATTTCTTTGTGCTTAACCAAAAAAACGGACAGCAAGCAACTTTAACAAACCACTGAGTTTCTCCGATATTAAAATCATTCAAATAACCGAAGGCGTTTATTTTCGGCTACAGCACGTGGTTAAACGCCTTTTATTTTATACAAATTTATAGGTATATATTTCTGAAAAATCTTAAAGTCTTTATCAGTTGTAAAAATTTCAAGATCTCTATGAAAAGCGACTGCGCATATTAAAAAATCAGTATTCGAACCTTGTATTCCTTTTCTTCTACAAATATTAAAAAATTCGGCTGCTTTTTCGTAATCTACCTCTTTTAATATTAAATCTTGGAATGCAGAAAAATAATCTCTCAATTCAATGAATTGTTCCTCAGATTTAATTCCGGACAATATTTCCTGTCTAATAGGACCAATTAATTGGACTCTTACATCTCTTATTAATTCAGTGAGTTCTTTTATAATTATTTCATCTTTTGAGGAATTTCTGCGTAAAGCTTGAGACCAAACACAAGTATCCACAATTATCTTCATGGTACTTTTCGCTGTTCTTTGTAGTTGTATTTTTCATCGTACTCTATTTTACCGAACAACTTTGTTATCTCAAATTGCTTTCGTCTTTGGATATACTCTTGCAGAGCTTCGTTTACTGCGGCTCGCTTTGTTTTATGCTTTCCGATTTTCTTAGCTAAATTAAGTAGGTCATCGTCTATTGCTAAATTTGATGGCATTTTACATCCCCAAGTTTTCTTTTACAAATATTACACATAAAATTGTGTAGTATCAAGTGTGGATAATCATTTTTTGGCGTTTAACGCCACAGCTTACCGACGCGCGGGATTCTAACGATATCTGGTTTGTACTTCATTTCTGTTCAATCCTCACTAAGCATTTCTCACGTATAATAGTCTTCCTATATTATTGTGCATACCCCGGTAGGGGGTTGCCACCCGGTATGAAAAAGCCAGTACAATTATTAACTCCAATAAAAGCTTTGCTGATTGGTCAGAATTATTTCACAACCCGATTATCATTATCACTGTTTTAGGCCGGCTTTTGCATCACAGTACCGTGATCAATATCAAGGGGAACAGCTATCGGTTAAAAGGAAAAACCAATGAAAAGAGCTTCCTCTTTAACGGACTCAAAAAGAAAATTATAAAAACGAAGCCTCATACTTGAAAACCAATACCTAAACTGGTACACTTTTAAAAGACCGTTGACAAATTTTCCAATACCACTTCCTCATGATCGACATGGAAATGGGTTTGAGAGAATTCCTCAAATTTGCCATCTTCTTTGATGCTGAATATTCTCATTATTCTGTTAATTTATGCCGAGCGTGTAAGCTCACCGGTGTTATCGACTACCACTTCCTTTTCTTTTGACTTCATTTGTCTTCCTGAGTTATGTTTCCACCTGCCCTACGAAGACCTGCCGAAGCTGAGCGTTGACCGGCGTAGTAGGGTGCTGGCCGAGTTTGGCGTCTGTAGCAGCGCAATGTTAGGTTTATTAAGTTTTGTGGCATTAAAAACTGTATCCCAATTCGATACCTAAATATGGAAAAAAGAGATCACGATTATATTGAATTGGATTATCGGAATTAATATTCCAAGTTGCAACGCCAAATATTATTTTAGCGGGAATTGACAAGGTAACAGAATTTGTTATTTTTGTATTTAATCCAAATTCTGGTGTAATAGCTATATATCCTCCAGGACTTATGGACTTAATAAATAAAGGTGGGATCCAACCCACACCTTTAATGTCAAAATAAAATATTGCAACACCAAGCCCCCAAAAAGGATGAGTATTTTGTACATTTTTGAAATGTGATCGATACTGAAAACCACCTATAAAAAATTTTTTAATTTGAAGAAGTGAATTCTTTCTATTTGACACATTATTAGAGAAATATAGGGGTAAAATAATTTCATTTTTATTACTATTTGATTTATAGCTAAATAAAAAAGAATATGTCTTACTTGGAATTGGGACAATATCTGTTGAAAAAGTGAAGTTATTTGATGCTACTAAAAATGAATACGTAAAAATGAGTAAAATAATCTTATTTGTTTTCATGCGTTCATTCCTTATTAAACCTAACGTTTTGCATAACATGACGGTTTTACACAGAGCGTAGTGCAACGAAGCGGCGTGTAAAACCGGTCGGCGTTAATGCACTTGTTAGCTGTTTTCACTTTCATCCAAACAACGGATCCTTTTTGGGTGATAAAATATTTTATAAAGCAACTTTATGACTATTTTATCTGAATCCGTTGTTTCAGACTCCTTGGAATGCAGAAATTTCAGACGCTTAAACAGCGGTTTTGATTCTAACTTTGCTCTTTCCCAATCATGCTTTAATAAAAAAGATACGCAAGTTGCAAATTGATCAGCTTGTGTTTCTTTGTCATCTGTATTTGCGTCGACTAATTTCAAAATATTCATATCTTCTTTGTCGGTAGGATTAAGATGAAGGCGGAATTGGTTTTTTAACTCAGATAATTTCGGTTTATCTCCAGCTACAATTGCCTTGTGGATCTCTAGAGCGAGCTCTCTTACTTTATCACGCCATTTCGCTCTCTCTTTAGTAATGTTTTCAATAGAGATTTTTCGTTCTGCATTCCAAAATGTTACATATGCAACGATAAGGCCACTAATGAATGTCAGTATTAATTTGAATTCCATCTGAATCCTTTTTTATAAGTTGAGTCCATAAGTTTCTGTACTTTTAAAAGAAGGGTCATAGTTTTCTTCTAAATTTGTAATGCAAAAACAGAATAAAGGAGAAAGACCATGACCCGTAACAAAAGTACAAAGAAAAACA
>JALUTR010000344.1 GCA_027021785.1 Fidelibacterota bacterium
CAGGTTTTCCTCGGCGGCGGCAAGCAGCAGGGCCTTTACGGTCGAACCGGATGAATGCGTCAATACACAGCGGAATTTTTGTGTTCGGAAATAGCGTAACCCGTGGGCTACTATTTTATCGAGGGCCGTCTCAATCCGCTCTTCCAATTCATCAATGGCGTCACGCACTTCCTCCTTAAGCCTATCAACCGTGATTCCACTCGACATACTGTTACCCACAAGTACCATCGCGTTGACAATAGGAATCATACTGGGGCGCGCGGCGCCGATTTCCCTGACCAGAGATCGTATCCATCCTCTGAACACCTGCGGATCGGTTTCATCGGCCCGCGAAACAATTTGCCTGATCCCCCGGAGGGCAATCAGCGCCAGTTCCCGGGCGCCGTGGGATCGATCCGTTTTAATAAAGGTCAGCAATGACTCACGGGTATTCATCGAAATATGTTTTCGCTCCTCCAATTCATTTTTTAACCTGATTGATTTATCAGAAATGAATTATTCGGGTTAAGTTTATTCAATCCGAATTGATTTCCTGTCTTAACAAGTGGAATGAATCAAGGCTCCAACGGATTGTTCCTCGCACAATTCGTTGTACAGGGCAACCGCCTTTTTTGTGGGCAATACATGGAACGGAACGTGATTTTGTTCCAACAACGCCCGTGTTTCCGGACATACACGGAGACGCTTATACACTCCTTGCGAAAGGATTACAATTTTTGCTCCCCGGGCCAATAATTCTTCCACATCGCCGGGTTGGATTCCGGGGCTATGCCGTGTTCCGGTCTTACGCCAATCCCACTCCCGGGCGCCCCCGGGAAATAAAACCACATCCTTAAATGGAGTGGAAATACCTTCAACCTCCACCCGTGCCCAGGACAATTTCTTAATACGCGGTGAAAACAATTTATTGTTCATGGTTTGTCTTTCCCCATGCCAAATTTAAATCAAATCATTTATTGGAGGTGTGGTTTTCCGGATAAGAAACGGAACCCCCAGGTCCGCCACAAAGTCACTGAGTAAATCAGGATATAACAGTAATAATCGGATTGAATCCCTGTTTTGCTAACTGAACTCTTTTTGATGTTGATGTTTGGTTCGCTATCAAAATTAAAAAGCGAGGAGCTTTGTTTTTACGACTTTAAACATACAGTCTATTGTATTTTCCACTTTACCGGCATTAACTACCGGTTGGGGACTTGTCTGTTGGTCGGCGGATTGGGCGTTGTAACATCCCCTCCTGCCTGTCCCGACGAAGTCGTTGGTAATAGAAGAGGACCACAGGGGTGGTATGAAAAATTTGAATACATCCTTAGATCAGAGTATCATACGAAGAAATAAAACCGTGAACTTGT
>JALUTR010000345.1 GCA_027021785.1 Fidelibacterota bacterium
CCGCGGAACCATCATTGTCGACGTCACCCACGGCAATGGCATCGTGCACCTGCTTGCGCATGCGATGGTGCCACAAAACTTTTCCTTTGCGGCTTACCAGAGAGACACCATTGCCCCGGCCCACAACAATTTCCGGTTGGCCATCGCCATTTACATCGCAAACAACCGGACTGGAACCAACGGCACCACTTTCCTTTAGCCGCCACTTTTCCACTCCCTTGTTGGAGAAACAAACCAATGGCGACATGGTGGTGCCCACCAGAATCTCGGAATGACCATCGCCATCCAGGTCGACCAATGCCGGAGCGGTGTTGATGCCGTCTTTATGCTTTTTCATCCAGAGCGGCGACCCATCGCCGCCAAGGCAAACGAGATGCCCATTGCTGTCGCCGGCAACGATTTCCACCTTGCCATCGCTATTAATGTCTGCTGCAGCAATCGCCGTCGTCCCCCATCCAACGCTGGACGGCATATTAAATTCCCACAACAGAGCACCGGTTTTGCCATCCAGACAAGCGATTATGCCGGAATTGGAAATGACAAAAACCCGTGGTTCCGGCATGCTGGCAATTGTGGGCGGACTGCTGATAGTCCATCCGGTATCATAGCTCCACTTTGTGCGTCCGCTGGCATCCAATGCCAGCACCCGACCGGCAGTGGTACAGGCAACGAGGTCTTTGATGCCGTCATCATCCAGATCGGCAATGGCCGGAGAGGTGTCCGTGTAACCGGCACCCGGTCGGTATTGCCATACAACCGTAGCAGCTATGGAAATACCAGATAAAGTGAAAAGCAAAAGCATGATAACAGCGGTTCCGGTTCGGATAATGTTGCTCAAAGTTCTGCCAAGATTTTGAAAGTGCGCGATATCGTTCGTTCTTTTCATTCTTACCTCCGATACTGGGAATTGATTTTTTAAAAAGCTTGGATGATTACTCTTAACTCTGCAGTTATTAACTCAAAAGGTATACAAGGGACGGGCTGCTTTAATGCAAAATGATTACTTTATTAGCTCAGTAATATAATCGGCTACACGCAAGTTTATCCAGACCAGTTCCTCCCCTTGCCAAGGGGAGGACAGGAGGGGTTAGAGCATTATTTTATTTCAACTTATTCCACCTCCCCTGACCCCTCCTTGCAAAGGAGGGGCACTGGTTTTTCTGATGAACTTGAAAAGCGCAATAAGTAACACCCAGAAAAGCTGATAGATGAACATTTCGCTTTCCAAGTTCTTGTAATAATTCAAAATAGTTCAAGTTTTTCTGAGTTAATTAAGTAATCATTAATGCAATTTGATTGTTTTTAAAAACCGCGCATTTGCCCAATTGCCATGATCCGCATTTATTCTGTC
>JALUTR010000346.1 GCA_027021785.1 Fidelibacterota bacterium
CCTGACCATGAACAAAGGACTTTTGCAAGAAGGACGTGACACAAATTTGGAAGCCTGACACCAAAGATGATCACGCAGGATCTCCTGATTCTGCGGATTAAATAAATCAATTTCATTACCACTGCAAGGTCGGGAGACCTTGCAGGATCAATGTTTGAATGATTGATCGAAAACCTGATTTTCGGTATGGTTTCCCCGGCATGCGCCGGTCCGCTTGGCGGACTCGCTTCCCGACTATCGTCGGGATTTCGCTTTGCTCAACTTGGCACATTAAATGCGCCCCCGTCGCTGAGGCATTACTGTGATATCGTGATATCGATAAACTACTTTACGGTGGTTTTGTTTTAATTTAGACCCCTCTTTTGCGGTCTTAACAGGCTCAAAACCGGCAACTGACTCTGGATCTTAAAATGGGGACCAACATGGATTTACCTGCGAAACAAGCAACACTTGCATTTTTGCTTTCTCAAGCATTCAAGGAATTATACACGCCGCGAATGCTGGTTATCGAGCATTCCTTCGGAGATGGATTTTTCTGTCATGAAGCACAGTGGGAAACGATTACGGAAGAAGAAGTCAAAACGCTCGAAGGTCTGATGCGTAAATGGCTGAACAATAAAACCCCGATCCGTCTTGAACATTTATCGAAAACGAAAGTTATTGAAGAATTTTATAAATCCAATTCCTACAGCAAGCTGGAAATCGCCAAACAGTGGGAAGGCGAAATGATTCCGATTATTCGGTTCGGTAAATATTGGGATTACCGGATTGAACCGATGGCCGTGGACAAAAAACAACTGAAAGTGTTCAAACTACAAAAGTACAATGATGGATTTCTAATCCGGTTCCCCACGCTTCTTAATCCCGATGAATTGGGGACGTTTCAGGATCATCCCAAGTTGTTCAGTATTATGGAAGAACATGAACAATGGGGCAGTATCCTGGGGGTCTCCACCATTCGCCAGTTGAATAAGCTGATCCGTACCGGTGAGATAAAGGAAATGTTGTGGGTGGCGGAAGGGTTGCACGAGAAAAAGATTAGTGATATCGCGGACGAACTGGTCGCCGGATTCCCGGGGAAACGGGTGATTTGCATTGCCGGTCCTTCTTCTTCCGGGAAAACCACTTTCGCGAAACGATTGGGAATCCAGTTGCGCGTAAACGGTTTTCGTACCCATCAGCTATCCATGGATGATTATTTCATCGATCGGAAGCTTATTCCTGTGGGACCCGACGGCAAACAGGATTTCGAGTCCATCGAAGCCCTGGATGTTGAATTGCTTTCCGATCGCCTGGATGATTTATTACGGGGCAATTCAATTCCCCGGCGGGAGTTTAATTTCAAGACCGG
>JALUTR010000347.1 GCA_027021785.1 Fidelibacterota bacterium
CCGGTATCACCGAACGGTAATTTTCGGTAAACCCGAAAACAGGCAGCTCCCGGGGTTGTTGTCCCCACAATAGTTGCAAACCAAGCACGATGATAATAAATCCCGTTCCCGCCGCTCTCATCTTTGTTTCCGGGGAATCAAAACGAACGGAATAACAAGGAGAAAGACCTTGAAATATAATCCGATAATCAACAGGATTACAGTGAGCGCGATTTTCGTCGGTTGCGGGTAACGGGAGATAAGGTTTTTCATAATTTTTGCTGAACACTGGTTATTTTGTCTTCCATGGTTTGTTCCCGGTCGGTGCGGGTTCCGAAGCGCAAGGTTGATGAAATGCGCGGACAGCCCATTTTATGGAGCGCGACGTGACATTGTTTGATCGCGGCAAAGACCGCGTCCCAGTCACCCTCGATATTGGTCCCGTAAGCGTGTAATTTGATTTTCAGGCCGGCTGCTTTCAAAACCCGTTCACATTCGGCAACATAGTCGGATACGGATAATCCAACGCCCATGGGAACGACACAAAGATCGGCAATGACTTTCATTGATTGGCCCTCTTTTTAAAATTGCAAATACGACTACGAATATTAAAACAGTTACGGATTTAATCCCAGTTAAGATAACCTGAACGGATTTGATGCATAGCGGACCGTAGTGGAGAGCCCGAAGGAGCGGAGCGACTGTCGGGGAAACGTAAAACGTATCCGCCGTGCATTCAACAAGCAGGTAACATTTTCCCGAAAGAGAACCGGATTGATAATCGTTCCGCCGCCGGAAAATCCGCCCTGGTTATTTATCAAATATGTAACTTTATCGGTGTTACTTTTTGCAATAAACTGTTTTCTGAGCCCCATGCGCGATGAATGATCCGGCCCTGACCTTAGCCCTGGCTATGGCTTCGGGCATGATCGCCCAGGTGCTCGCAAGACACCTTCGTATTCCCGGCATTGTGCTGCTGCTGGTCACCGGTATTGTCCTGGGGCCCGATTGTCTGAATGTTGTTCAACCGGCAAGCGTCGGAAGCGCGATGCAGATCATCGTCGGCTTTGCCGTGGCGGTGATTTTGTTTGAGGGAGGTATGAACTTGCGCGTCAGCCGGATACGTCGCGAAGCCCGGGTAATCCGGAAACTTATTACCGTGGGAGCACTGGTAACGGCCCTGGGCGGCACCTTGGCCGCAAAGATATTTTTGGGCTGGGAATGGCGGATTGCAATCCTGTTCGGAATCCTGGTTATCGTAACCGGTCCGACGGTCATTACACCCTTAATGCGGCGTTTGAAACTCCAGCGTTCGGTGTCCACGGTGTTGGAAGCGGAAGGGATTTTATTGGATGCGATCGGGGCGGTAATCGCGGTGGTGGCCCTGGAAGTGTCCCTGAGCCTGTCCGGGGTTGCGTTTGCCAAGGGATTATTGACGATTATAGTTCGTCTCCTTACCGGCAGTCTTTTGGGTGTCGCCGGAGGGTTCATTTTGGCGGCTATCCTGAGATTTCGGAACCTGGTCCCGGACGGGTTGGAAAACGTGTTTACGCTGACCCTGGTTTTTGTTCTTTTCCAGGGATCCAATGCTATGAGCCCGGAGAGTGGTATTGTGGCAGTGACGGTGGCCGGCCTGGTGGTCGGCAATATCAAGACGGCCGTGCAGCGGGAACTGATGGAATTCAAGGAACAAATGACCGTCATGTTGATCGGAATGTTGTTTGTTCTGTTGGCGGCCGATGTCCGAATGGCGGAAGTTGCCACCCTGGGATGGGGCGGGATATTTACGGTACTGGTTTTGGTCTTTGTTGTACGGCCCATAAATGTGTTCGTCGGCACCGCCGGATCGGCCCTGAATTTGCGTCAAAAGATATTGTTATCCTGGATTGCGCCGCGCGGAATTGTCGCCGCGGCTGTGGCCTCACTTCTCGCACTGCAATTGGATCAAAACGGATTGAATGGCAGTCAGCTCAGGGCGATGGTTTTTTCACTAATTGCCGGGACGGTGCTGTTGTCCGGATTAACCGGCGGCATTGTGGCCGGGATATTGGGTTTGAGGCGACCCCGCAATTTTGGATGGGTTATTCTAAGCGCCAACGATGTATGCCGGGCTCTGGCGAAAACACTCATCAGGGAAGGGGAGGAAGTAATTTGTATTGATGAAAATCCGAAAGCCTGTCGCCAGGCTGAAGAGGAGGGAATTCGGGTGATATATGGGAACGGGCTGGATGATCGTATTCTACAACGGGTGGAAATCGATACCCGCATGGGGTCCGTCAGTTTATCCCGAAACGAAGAAGTAAATCTCCTTTTCGGAGAAAAAGTTAAAAAAATCGGGAAATTGAGATATATCCTGGTTGGTATCAAAAGCGACAGCGAAGGGGTAACCGTGGAAATGGTTACTGAAATGGGGGCCACGATTCCCTTTGGCCAGCCTTGCGACATCGAACAATGGGTGGGCTGGTTTCGCCGGGGACTGGTTGCGGTGGAGCGCTACACATATACCGGTTCGGACGACCCCGGGTTAACCGGACCGGGGAGCAAAGGGCTGTTTTTACCCCTTGTTTATCATCATAATGGTTCGGCGGTTCCACTGGATAATACGGTAAAAATTGGCGTGAATGACGAGGTTACATTGGCAATTAATTCCCGTCGTGCTAATGAAGCGCAAAACCGGCTGGCAAACCACGGTTGGCTCCCGGTCCGTGAGAAACGGTAAAATCGGCCGGGGAATAATTTAAAGACGGGAAACCCTGAAATAAAAAGGGCGGCGTTTTTAAGCGCCGCCCTTTTCGAAAGATCATTGCGGATCTTACAGGACTTTTACGTTTGCAGCCGCCAGTCCCTTGGGGGTATTGTTGACTTCAAATTCAACCGAATCGTTTTCCCGTGGAGTGGGATACTCACTTTCAATGATTGAATTCTGGTGGAAGAAAATATCTTCGCCACTTTCTCTGACAATAAACCCATATCGTTTTCGGGGATTAAACCACTTTATTTTTCCCGTCTCTCGATCAGCCATAACTAAACTCCTGTTATTATTACTACGTAAGCTGCAGAAAGAAGCGTTGGGAAAGGGAGATTAAACCAACATGATTATTGCCGGTTGATAATAAGCTCAATTTCACCGAGCACACTTTCAACAGTTGATCGGAAGTTAAGTCCGAAAAATCGTATCTGACTATAAGTTTAATTGATTTGAATGAAACGGTTTACCCCTGATTCCGATCTTCAAGGTAACAATATGCTCGTAATGGAGCGTTCCCGTTACCGCATTGTTTGATTAATGTTTTGCAGAATTGATCTCCCGATGATTAAAATACTGTTAACGAATTGTCGTGTAATCTGGAAATGTTATTAAAAAAAGGAGGTTATAATGTCTCTTAAACATAAAATAATCCTGGCGATGTGTATTCCGATCCTTGTCTCCCCGGTTCGATCCGACGTTCCTTCCACAAGAGTACACAGGCCGGATATTCCCTATTTCCTGGAAGCAATGGAATTCCAGACCATGGAAATGAATATCTTTCCCAAAAGTATTTCTGGTATGGTAATCGACAAATACACGGATCTCCTGTGGAATCCGGCGAATATTTTAAAGCACTCGGGGAATGCGGTTTATTTTGATTTTAACCCGCCTGCCGGAGGAACAAATTTCGCGCAGCTAACCCGTTATCAGGATTATAATGGATATGCAGGTGATATGATGGTGCTTCCCTCGTGGTATTTCGGCTCCTCGGTTAACTCGTTACAAACCACGCCGTTATATAATTTTGCCGCCCTGCTGACGGTCGGTCCAAGACTTTCGATCGGATTCATTAATCGCTCTCTATTTGATTACGGACCATTCCGTTCATACTCTTCACGGCGGTACCAATATGGGGCCGAATTAAGGGATGCGTCTCTCGCTTTCTCCGCCGCACCCACGGAACTTAAAAGGGTGGAGGCAGACGAAAATCAACAAACCGTAATGGGGACCCAGACAGAACTGATTGTTGGTTATAAACTTTCCGGGAAAATAGATCTGGGATTACGATTGGGGCATTACATTTTCAACCGGGACGGCGATCTCTACGATTCGAAGTGGAACATCAATCCTCATTCCTCAAATGCCAATTTAAGCGATGAAAGCCTGGGAATCGACGGAAACCAGTTGGAGTTGGGAGTCGGGCTTGTTTATAAACCGGGAGAGAAAACCCGTTTGGGCATTTATGCCGGTCTCAATCGTGGCAATGGCACGGAAAAAACCGCTGATCAGGATACGACGGATCGCTGGATGGAAAACGATGCCGATCCAACCTATTATTCGATTAGTAAATATTCTTTGAATGGCAAGGAAGCCTATTCCTCGGACGGAGAAAAACCGAATGTTACGCTTACTTTCGAAAGAAAATTGTCCGACAATCTGTTGATCCGGTCATTTGTTTATAGTTCGACATCAACGATCGACATTTCCGGATCCGCCTCCTCATCTGATACTGCTTATAGTGATCGTACTTATGATGTTTGGGACTATAATACGGAAGAACATTATTTCCAAAGGAAAGAATCACATGGAAGCAGGGCAAGCGGGCTGGAGGGCTCCGGGAAGGAGAAGAAAAACCATTGGCGAGGGTTTGTTTCGTTGATTTACGCGCCGGAGGGGCTATGGTCGGTTTTCGGAGGAATACAGGTGGAACAATACGTGGTAAACCTGAAATCCAAAGAGGCTTCCGATTATTTCAGTAATGATTGGATTAATTACACCGGTTTTGAAACCAGAAACATCCGTAATTATAAAAAGCGGGTGAATAATTACACCACGGAAAGCAATTTCGAGGAGTGGAGGATAACAATACCGCTGGGGATAAAAGCTGAAATCGGATCGCGGTTACATGTGATTTTAGGGACGGATGTTACCCTGACTTTACAGGACCAGAACGCGGTGGGCAATTTTTTGTATGCGGTGAAAATTTCACGCCGGTGGGAAAATGGATCGTTGGTTGTAAATGATGAGGAGTTTAATCGTTCCGAGGAATTCAGCTCAAATCCCGGAAAAGTATTTAGCCGTGCCATTGGACAGCGTTTCGGGATTACCTATGATCACCCGTCCGGCGCCAGGTTGTTTATCCGCTCGGGGGGCGACGTCTTCAACACCGCGAATTGGGGACTGGGTTTTGAGATGAATTTTTAATATCGGATGGGATATATCGAATTCAATCTGCCTTTGATAAAGATAACTGGGTATTTGCGGTATCGTAATCTAATCTTCTTTAAGCAGTACACCTTGGAACCCGATAAAAACACAAAACCAGCGATTAGACGGTCATCAAAAAAATTTTGTGGGCCCTGAGTCCCGGTTCATCGGGAGAACCCCCAACCAACGGATTATACTAAAGAGGAGCTCATCTGGGAGAATGTAAATACTTGCCGGGGTGGAAATGAGTCATTGTGCAATATTAAAAGCACAAACCCCACCAATTAAACGGATTTATCCTCGAAAATATTAGTGGGCCCTGAGGGATTCGAACCCCCAACCAACGGATTATGAGTCCGCTGCTCTACCCTTGAGCTAAGGGCCCAATTCAGGCGGCGAAAGTTACTTTCCCGACGAAATAATACCAAACGAAAAGGGCGGTTCGAACCGGCCCGAAGGTCACGCGGTCTCCAGTTAAATGTTGCCCACAAAGGATTGAAAATTGGTGGTATAACTTGTCACTCGTCACGCGTTACATGTCACGAAAAAGTCATACGTTACTTGTCACTCATCACAAGTTGAGGAACGGGTTATTTGCTTCAGCCTTATGTCCACTCCGGGTTCCCGGACCCGCGCTAATCGTTGCAGATCTTTTCCTTGTAGACCGTAATTCCTTCCGGGGTAAGCGCGATTTTCCCCCGTTGATGCAGGAAAGTGATAAGTTCATCAAAGGAGAATTCATTGCCCTTACAATTGGTAAAGCGGCTGTTTGCTCCGAATTTTTGTTTCAACGCTTCGACCGGTTGCGGCGCATCGCATTCGGCCAGGTGGTTTAATATTTCGTGTCCGTGAATCAGATCAGTCATTTTCTATCCTGTTTTTTGTTCGAATCAGCCCGAAGCAGTGCCGGATTCATTACTTATACAGCCTTTGTTCTGTTTAGGTTCGTTTCCGGTAAGATATCCTGAGCTTTCGCCTGAGCCCAAGCCTTTCTCTGTTCAAATCTATCGATTAACTGCTGAACAGGCCAATAAATGATTTATTTTTCACTGAAAAACCATTCCAATACCGTCTCGGCAATCCGTTCGGCGGCCTTGCCGTCCCATAACTCGGGAATGGAGTTCTTCCGATCCCCCCCGGCAAGGGCCCGCGCCACTTCTTCCGGGATGTTGTCGTAAGCAGTGCCGATTAACCGGTTGGTTCCCTGAGTGATAGTGACCGGCCGTTCCGTATTGTCCCGAACGGTCAGGCAGGGAACCCCGAAGTAAGTGGATTCTTCCTGTACACCACCGGAATCGGTAAGAACGACA
>JALUTR010000348.1 GCA_027021785.1 Fidelibacterota bacterium
ATCGAATCACCCCTAACTGGTCGGTAAACGCTGTATATTCAAATCATCGCTATACCGGTGTGACGGACGAACCTTACCGGGTAAAATATTTCGCCGTCGGAATCCAGGTCAGGTACTAAGCGTATATGGGGAGTAAGTAGAAATGAGATGTACTTTATTGATCGCAGCGATTTTGTTCCTGTTTGGCGGTCTGCGGGCTCAGGAAACGTCCGAAATGACGGTGGAAGTAGTGATTAATGCCGATCACGGCTGGCCCACCCGCATTTTGGTTTCCGGGAAATCCCATCTGCCGGAAGCCTGGTTGGGTATTTCGCTCTATCCGTACGGTGTGCTGGACCCGGTTACCGGTGGCAGGCACAGTCACATTACCTTGAAGAAAGGTGAATTCTCACAGGAGATTTCCGTCGATCAGCCGCTGCTTGGCGGCAGTTTCGAATTTGCCATCTGGGGGAAAAAAGTCGATAAAGTCGATTGCACATTGGATTACTGTTATTGGTGTAAGGTGAATGGCTATCATTTTGAAGATCTGATCGTTTACAAATCGGGCTTGCTGAACAAGATGGAAGGCTATTGAATGGGTGAAAATAATAAGCATTTCGAAGTTGAAGGCTCCTCCGTTCGCCGGTCGGCGAACAGGTACGCCGATGGTTATCACGTCTCGTTGCAAATACAATTTGATGAAAAGTATGGTAAATCCATATTTTGAAAAGTTTTCAGGCAGAATTCTTGAAGTGAAAGGATACCGATGAGTTCCCTTTTTAAATCCGAACTAACCTTGAGCGAAAGCGGTTTTTTATTCGACCACGCCACGGGCTTGACATATACCCTGAATCCTACCGGCCGGTTTATTTTTCGCCAAATGCAAAAGGGTGTTGAAGGTCCCGTGATTTTAACGCTTCTGCGCGAAGAATTCGAGGTGGATGAAACAACCGCCCGCAAAGACCTGGATGATTTTGTGCGTCAGTTAAAAGAATTCGAACTGATAGATTGATGGGCATAAACGTAGCCGTTACCGGTTTGCAAGCCACGGATAATCCCGCTCCGGGAATTGGCGTTATCCGCTGTCTGCATCATCCTGACCGGTGGGAGGGCGAAATTATCGGGTTGGGGTACGATGTATACGATACGGGTATATACGATGAAGGATTGCTGGACCATACCTACCTGATTCCCTATCCTAATCAGGGAAGCGATCAGGTTTATGAACGCCTGATGTATATTCACGGGCAAAAGCGGTTGGACGTCATTATTCCAACTCTGGACAGCGAACTGGCGTTATTTCAAAAACTGGAAGCGCGGCTGAAAGAGGCCGGGATAGCGCTTTATATTCCCTCCGTTAAGAG
>JALUTR010000349.1 GCA_027021785.1 Fidelibacterota bacterium
GGTGAACAGCAAATATCCCGATCTGGGTATCGAGTGCCAGACCTGCCACATGCCGTACACCACCAACGCGGTAGTGATATCGAATCGTCCCAGTTCCCTGGGCGCCCGTTCGCCGTTCGCCAGGCACAATTTCGTCGGGGGCAATGTGTTTATGCTGCGCCTGCTTAAGAGATTCGGGAGTGAGATCGGTGTCACCGCTTCTTCGGTGGCTTTTGACAGCACCATCGCCCTTACCCTGCACATGCTCCGGGAAAATACGGCCGAACTGGATGTGTCAACCCAATGGATTTCCAGGGATACACTTGAAGTTCAGGTTAAGGTAACAAACCAAACCGGGCATAAATTCCCCACCGCGTATCCAAGTCGCCGGGCCTGGCTGGAATTGAGCGTCAAGGAAAAAACGGATGACCTTGAGGTTTTTCATTCCGGTCGCTGGGACAGCGAAATTAATGATATCGCCGGATTGGATTCCATTTATGAACCGCACTGGAACGTGATTCGCGACTCCTTACAGGTACAGATCTACCAGAACATCCCGAAAGACACGTATGGTAACAAGACCTACACCTTGCTGCGAATCGCCGGTTATCTGAAGGACAACCGGATTCCCCCGGCCGGTTTCACGGTAGGGGGGACGTACTACGATTCCACCGCCATTATCGGCGAAGCGGCAAGCGACCCCAACTTCAATAAAACCGCAACCGAGGAAGGCACCGGCAGCGACGTGGTAAGCTATCGTATTGGTGGGTTGGATTCGCTAAACGCGTACGATGGTGAAGTACGGCTTTTATACCAGACCCTGACACCCCGCTTCGTGGAAGACTTACGGAACTACCAGACACCGGAAGTCGCCGCATTCTTCGGTTATTACGACCAAATGGACTTGTTCCCGGTGACGATCGATTCCGTTACTTTTGAATCAGGGACGACGCAGAATATATTCAATAGCGAAAAAGTCCTACCGGAAGATCACGCGCTGATCACCTGTTACCCCAATCCATTTAACGCGAATGTCACATTAAAATTCACTTTACCCGTATCGGGTAAAGTATTCCTTGAGATAGTTGACATCACCGGTGATCAGATATGGAGGTATTCCGCGGTACCGGTCCCGATGGCAGCCGGAGACCATCAAATACGATGGGCAGGGGTTGATCGAAGAGGCCGACGGGTTTCCTCCGGCATATACCTGGTACGTTTACAAGTGGATAATGTCGTTCAGGATGTAAAGAAACTGGCTTTGGTCCAGTAAAAACGTCCCTTTCTTATTCAGAGCTCAATTCTGGTGCCCAACACTTCCAGGAATTTCCGTATCCATTCCGGATGAGCC
>JALUTR010000350.1 GCA_027021785.1 Fidelibacterota bacterium
CGCCGAATTCACCGTCCACTTCCTGCGCAAAATTCAAAATGTCCAGAGCCAACTTTTTTACGTCGGGCTGCACTCCACGTTTACTCCCATTGCCCGATCGTTTACCTGTTTTTTCCCTTCCCTTCGATTCCGCCGGCGATTTCCAATGCAGGCACACATCGCAACCACGACAACTTTCCGAACGGCGGGGTTCACCGAAATACTGCAATAAATAATTCCTGCGACACCCGTTGATGAAGTAATACTTCTGCATTCCGGAAAGCTGTTCCAATTGATATTTACGGTGCTTTTCGATAGTCTCGAAGTCGATGGGCAATTCAGCGACCGGCATTCGTTGGGAAGTCAATCTCACGCCCCGTCCCCGGAAAGGCGGTTTATATTTAATCAGACCCTTTTTTTCCAGGTTCATGAGCGTTACGCTCGTTTGAGCGCGCGTAAGACCACACGCGCGAATTATTGTCTCCGGCCGGAGCCTCATGACGGGTAAATCGGGATCAGGAATGAGTCTTTGTAATTCACGCAAGACAATTCCCTGATGGGTGTCCCGTTTCACCTTAGCCATCGCGTTCGCGTCGGTAAGAAGCTCGATTTCCATCAAATGATCGTTGCGATTCAGCCGTTCCATGAGTCCCGCCCGTTCCATGATAGATAACGCCGGACCAATCATCATCTCCTTGACCCGACCACCCATTTTTTCGGCGATTTCCTTATGCGTGAGGTAAATATCCCGCTGTTTCAGGGAAAACAGAAACTCATAGATTTCAATAATCACTTCCCTGGGAGGGTGGGCATTGTCGATGAAGAACTCCTGCAAGCGCACATCCCCGTAACTGGAAAACGATACACAATAGGATGTAATTCCATCCCTGCCGGCCCGCCCCGATTCCTGATAATACGCCTCAATCGTCCCCGGCATTGTAAAATGAATAACAAAACGAACATCAGGCTTGTCGATTCCCATTCCAAAGGCATTGGTAGCGACAATGATCGCTTTTTTACCGGCGACCCAATCGTTCTGGGCCCGCTCCCGCTCCGCTTTTTCCATCCCGCCATGATACCCGGTGACGGAATAGCCTTCCGCTTCAAGGATGGTTGTCAACCGGTTCACAAGTTTCTTCGTGCCGACATACAGAATCCCTGTCCCGGGAATAGTGGGCAATATCCTTAATAATTCCTCCTCTTTTTCCTGGTCGTTTTTCAGGTACAGGGCCACGTATTTCAGGTTGGGCCGGTCGAAACCGGTAACAATTTCGACCGCGTCGGTCATCTTCAGTTGCGCGCGGATATCGCGCCGGACATCCGGGGTCGCGGTAGCGGTAAACGCTCCCACCGGTGGATTCCCCACGGCACGGATCGCGTCTTTCAGGCGCAGGTAGGAGGGACGAAAATCATGGCCCCACTGGGAAATACAGTGTGCCTCGTCCACGATAAATAATGAAATCTCCACCGATTTGATTAACTGGAGGAAATTGTTGGAATAGAATCGCTCCGGGGCCACATAAACCAGGGGGGTGTTCCCCGCTTTAATATCGGAAAAACGCTCCAGGGTATCATTCCACGACAACGTACTGTTAATATAGGTCGCCGGGATATCCAGTCGCTTAAGCGCGTCCACCTGGTCTTTCATCAGGGCGATGAGGGGCGAAACAACCAGCGTAACGCCCCTGACCATAAGAGCCGGCAATTGGTAGCACAAGGATTTGCCACTGCCGGTCGGCATCGTAACGACCACGGATTGACCGTTAAGTAAGGAGTCAATAACCTTCCGTTGACCGGGACGAAAACCCGGCAACCCGAAACGGGTCTTTAAAATATGTTCAGGAGTCACTTAATCAGAATTACAAAGTACCGTTTGAAAATTTCATTATGGATCCTTTGGGATACACCTTTCTTTCTTACAATCCTATAATGGAACAGGTGAATTTCTATTGCTTAAACGGTTCAAAGCTAACAAAATCGGCATGATGGACAATAATCGATTCCACCGTTCGTTTTTCGGAATCGCCTTCCCTGGAATGGGTGGCGATAATATGCTGTACTTCCGCCGGCAGCCCGAACCGGTCGGCGATGGCAACACCGCTGAAAGTGTGTCTGACGATTTTACCTGTCTTGCTGGTTGTAAGCTTCCCATCCACGATTTCAAACTCAATTAACTTTCCTATATCAATGAGAATCGCTCCGGCGATCAGAATGTCCATATCAATTTGAATGTTATCACCAAAATTCGCCTGCATTCGTTTGGCAATATCCACCGCCAGTTGCACACAGGTACGCTTATGATTCATAAACGAAACGTTGCAATTTTTAATAAGCAGGGAAAAGGGAATACTGTTCAGCTCTTCCGGCGTCAATACGCTTTGTTCGATTGCGTAAACCCAGGCATCTGTTACTTTATTCCGCAACTCCCTGTCCTTAATCCAGCCGATTTCCGGCCAGATTTCCAACACTTTACTTCTCATGGAATTGTAACCTTTCTCAAGAGACGAAAATTATGAAGGGGGATATAGGCCTTTAACCGCTCTATGTTTTTCGGGGTGCAGCCACCATTTATTTCCAATATGGGCAGCAATTGTTCGGCAAGTACCTTGGATTGTTTATCGTAGACAAAGAAAAAAAGGTTATCGAAACGCTGATCATCAAATTCATACCGCCGTTTGTATTCCAATGAAAACAAACACATGGAAGCCATATATGCAATAAATCTGACGAAGCGATCCGTGAATTTTTTAATTTTACTCTGAGGCAACTTTAAATACGGACCGAAGAATTTTTCAGGATATAGGATGGCCCTAAAAAAATCTTCTTCGGCTAACTCCAATGTTTTTCTTTTCATAATAAACACGGTTTTTCCGCATTGATCTTTCCTGAGTTCTTTCATGGTGATATTGACCTCTTTATTGCTGTATTTTTCTACCGTAGCAATGATAAGCTCACATATTTCAGGCAACATAGTAATCATTGCATGGAATGCTCTCCCCGCTTTGCTGGTCAACTCCAGATTGTGTTGTTGATAGAATTCGAAACCGCGCGCAATCCCACGCATCATGTTATCGATCGTCATTAGAAGAATATCTTCTTTCTCGGGCGGGAAAATATATAGTACATCATCCGTCGATATAATCTTGTCGGTAATACCTAACACATCAACCGTAATTGTGTTTTTCCGAATATCGAGAATGACTCCGATTATCGGATGCTCATCAATCCAGAATATCCCCATGCGGTCTTCCTTGATCACAAATTCATTCTTTTTATCCGGATCGATTTCGAATTGCTGCATTATCCTATAAGTAATACCCGAGACCAGTAGTTTTTCCTCTTCCCCGAAATTGCTATCCGGGATATCGGCCGTACTCTCCCGCGCCATCTTCGCGATGTGGGCCCGCAATTTATCTACATCCAAATGGTAAACGTTTAAATTACTCTTATTCCGCAGTTCCTGTTGTTCAAAGGTTTTCAGCAGCTCCTCCAGTTCGTCGGGAGCCTCGCTGTAAGCTTCGATCGGGGTCAGCCCACCCAAAGCGGGAATGGGTTTGTCAACCCATTCCTCATAATAATAATTTTCCATGCGTTGTTTGATCAGTTTCTGTACCTCCGGGTCCATCATTAGTTCATCATGCTCAGACTGATGCAGGTTCAAATCTCCCTTGTGTTCATCTTGTGCCTCCTCTAAGCTTTTAATTTCGGTCTTCGTTAATCGGATGAGGTTCCCCAGTTGTTTTTTCAGATACGTTTTGGCAATATCTCTCCGACGCTCGGAGGTTAACTCCACGGTCATGCTCGTCTTCTCGATTACAACATCCGCGAAAACGGAATAAGGCTCCTTGATTTCTTTCTTCGAATACATCAGTCTTCTTGCCACATCGCCTTTCAACCACCAGGTATAATGGGCTCGACTATCACCGGTTTTCTTACCCTTCTCCGGTATAATATCAAACATTGAATTACTCGCAAACCACTCCAGTACTTTTTCCTTTTCCCGTATTTTATATGTCAGTTTACATAATACGATTTCATCCCCTTCCTTATTGACAATAACCGGTGGTTTCGCGTCGTACTCTCTGATAAACTGGTCAACAATAAAAGCATTGTTTTTCAAAAATACAGAGAAATTCACCGACTCAATTTCATCCTGATACATGCGATGTTCATTCAAAAGCATGGCTTGGAGCGAACCGACGATCTGTCTTGGAACAAAATTAATGAACCCGGTGAATTCATAATGTTCACCGATTTTGCATATATAGCCGGAGATAACGTCCCATTTGACGGTTTCCTTCGATCCTGAAATTTCCTTGATCTCAAATTCCGTACCGTCGAATATATTTTTTACCTTCATCCCCTGTCCCGGGCGTACTTCCTGGACTTCATAAACACCATAAAAAGCTTTCCGCATGTTGTCAAGCATGGTTCTTTCCGGAAGCGTCAAATCCGCCCGGTACTTATTAAGAAAATGATCAATTACAGAACGGTTGGAAGACAACAGCAGGTACCCGAAAACCAAGAAATTTACAAAAGTTCCCATTTCCCATTTTGATAACCGGTTCAACTCTTCGATTTCATATTCACCATCCCAATATAAATCCCAGGCGGATTCAAAATCGTCAACAAAACGCGGTTGTCTTAAATACTGGATTAATCGTTGATTCAGACTATGGTAAAGTTCTTCCCACTCTTCCTGAGTTAATGCTCGCAGGACAGGTGTTTTTCCGCAACAATGTTTAAATTTCTTCCCGCTTCCACATGGACAGGGATCATTTCGTCCTATTTTTTTCTCCATTAATAAACAATTCCTTGTAAATGATTTTTTTTAATGCCGAAATAAACGAAAAAAGGAAAGGTCAATTACGTTAATTCCCGGCTTCCTTATTTACGCAATCCGACATGATTTTCATTCCATGTATTGTGTGCTCACTTTATCCAGTTCTTTCAACGCGTCAATTTGGTCTTCAATCGATTCGTATTTCGTTAAATCGATGATTTCCAGGTGCGAAGGCGAAACCTGTTCCAGGTTCCGTTTCATTCCCTGAACAATACTATCCATCTCTTCCGGAACCATATCGGTAACCCGCGTAACATTGCCCTTTGACACTTCTCCGTCAACGACCTTGTAATTGTAGGAAGCCATTTCCAGCTTTCCATTCTTATTAATTTTGGTCAGGATCCGGTATTCAAAATGGTATCCCGGGTTTTTCTTCGGGAAGAAGCGGTATATTTTGTACAACTTTTCATCTTTTTCCAGTTTCATTATTGATCCGCCAAAGGGCTTTCCTCCGGTATCTATGGTCATGGCATTCCTCGCTTTGAGTTTATTTCGCTGATATTAACGCCATACTGATGTGTCTTGCGCTTTCAAAAATTTATTCCCTAACCCGAAAAATCGAATCGATCACTGTCCCGTCAACCCATTTTACGATTCCGATCACTTCATCGGTCAGTTCCGGCCTGGCCGGCGGTCCGCCGATGAGATCGTCGACCTCGGCCTTGATTTCTTCAATCGGCCGGATCGGCAGGCCGCTGTTTTTGGTCGCGGCGACCAAATCTTTCCGCCGGGGGTTGATGGCGATTCCGCGTTCGGTCACGATCACGTCTATCAGTTCTCCCGGCCCGACCAGCGTGGTGACGTTGTCCACGATAATGGGAATTCGATCCCGGAAGGCCGGGATCGGCAGGATCGTGCACTTGCTGAACAGGCAATTCTGCCAGCCGCCGATGCCGTGGAGCATACGTCCGTCCGAATGGGTCACCACATTGGCATTGAAATGAACATCCACTTCCGTGGCCCCCAGCACGACAACATCCACCATGGAAGCAAAATTTCCCTTTCCATGCCAGTTATAGCTGGTGAACGGCGACGTGGCCACATGACCCCGGTTTTCCCGCATCGACCGAACCCCCTCCAGGTCAAACGTTTGTCCGTCGAGAATAAAATCGGTCAATCCGCTTTCCAGCATTTCGACCAGGTATTTCGTGGATCCCCCCCGGATAAAACGCGCTTTCACTCCCATTTCTTCCATCATTTCGCGCAGGTAAATCGCGAACGCAAGGGCCGTGCCCCCGGCTCCGGCCTGGAAACTGAAGCCGTCCCGCAATATTCCGGCGGCGCGGACAAATTTCGCCGTCAGTTCGGCGATGTACAGGCGGTCCGGCGAACGCGTTAAGCGGGTGGTGCCGCTGACGATCTTTTCCGGATCCCCGATTTTATCAAGGACCACAACGCAGTCCACATTCTGTCCCATGATCTGCCACGGTACACAGGGAAACGGAACCAGATTGTCGGTGACCACGATTACCTTGTCTGCGTACAGGGAATCCACCAGGCCAAACCCCAGCAACCCGCAGGCGGAAGGGCCGCGATCGCCGGTGGCATTCCCGAAAGCGTCG
>JALUTR010000351.1 GCA_027021785.1 Fidelibacterota bacterium
GAATTTATGAATATAATATGAACATTCTTGGTTGAATTTAATGTTGTTTTTTTCATAGAAACCGGGAAATTACTAATTCACCGGCTGTTGCTTTTTCCGATTGCCGGATAAATTCTTTAGCCTGAATATTTCCCTGATGAATCGGGTTTTTCAACATCAGACACGAATTGCACGAATTCTCCCGAAGGAAACAATATCCGGTAAGACAGGTGTTGTATACTTTAATCTTCTATCAGACCACCGTGGTATACTAATTCATAAACTTTTATATTGCCCAGGTTAATCCATTCCTTTCCCATAAAAGAGGTAAAGTCCCCCTGATTGGTATCGAAATATTCATAATCATCAACAGTATATTTGTATCCTCCCAGGAATCGCCCTTCACCATACAGTTGTGACAAGCTTTCTTTGATGATTTTACCCGCCGTAGCGGCGGTAATGCGTTTGGCATCAAGGATCCGTCCATAATAATTCATAGCCCAGATGGGGGATTCTTTGAGATAGACAACCTCCTGGCCAAGGAAATCCGAACCTCCGAAATAACTATCCAGGTATAAAAATTGCTCATCCTGAAATTTTAAATCATGGGACCCGGGCCTGAGCGGAGGAGATTCTATCCCATCGCCAACATAGGTGGCTGATTTCGCTTTTACTATGAAAGTGTTGAGTTCATCTAATGAATAAATATGCATGGAGAATTAATCTATTCCAGGCTGTTCAAAATAAAACAACTTCTCTGTTCAGAGCTCATTTGTTTGTAAATGAAGGGTTAAATCGCATGAGAAAACATAGCCATAATAGGTCGATATTAAACCTAAAAAGTTCGTTAAAAATGAACATTTTGCCGGGAATCGAATCTAAATCATCCCGATTTGTTGCGATGATTTACTCGGGATTAACACCGACAAGCGCAGAAAAATTCGGGTTGACGGATTTATTATACATACGGACTATTGTAAAAATTGTGTGTTTCGTTTCACCTATACAATTTTAAAGCATTTGCCGGATTTCGCCCGTGATACGAACACAATGGAAAGAATTTTGATTACGGTCAGCAAGATTTCCGGAATTAATCTATGCCGCCCTTCAGGGCTGTACCTGATACGCTTATGGCTACGGTACTCCGGTTGTTCATGGTCAGGAGACCATGAACGATCAGGTTAAAGTTGAATCAATATGATCCCGCAGGGTCTACCGTCCCCCTTCCCCGATCCTGCAATCCGCCGGCTGACGGATGACCTTGCAGTAAGAATGAGATTATGAACGATCAGGTTCTCTGATTTTATCCGTTAACCATCTGATGATAAACAAATGTCCAGGCCCTG
>JALUTR010000352.1 GCA_027021785.1 Fidelibacterota bacterium
CCAACGTGGCAATGTATTCCGCCCGTCCGTGTCCGTAGGGATGTTCGTAATCGGCCGGTTTTTCCGCTTCATTGAAGCCCCAGATAACCACCGCGGAGGAAACCACGTCGGAAAGCGTGTGAATGGCATCCGCAATAACGCTGACCGACCGGGCCATGATCCCGATCATGAATTTGACCAGAAATAACAGGATATTAATAAAGACCGACGCCCACCCCTGGAATTTTCCGATGCGGGCGCGGTACACGCGATCGGACTTCTTGCCCCTGGGGACGAACGATTCGGTTAAGGATTCAAAGAAACTCATCTATCGTCACATCATCACCTGAGATTATTAAACAAAGCCGTTACCTCCGGGGAACCGCTATTCAAAAGCGCTGATACCGGTAATTCGTTCCCCCAAAATCAACGTGTGCATTTCGTGGGTGCCTTCGTAGGTGAACACGGTTTCCAGGTTGGCCAGGTGACGCATGACCGGGTATTCATCGGTGATTCCGTTGGCGCCCAAAATTTCGCGGGCGCTTTGGGCGATCTTCCTGGCCATGAAAACGTTATTTCGTTTCGCCAACGACACCTGGGCATAATCCATTTGGCCGGCATCCTTTAGTCGTCCCAGGTGAAGAACCAGCAATTGCGCTTTGGTTATTTCCTGCAACATGTCAACCAGCTTGGCCTGGGTTAACTGGTACCCCGCGATGGGACGGGAGAATTGTTTTCGCTCCCGGGCGTAATCCAGGGCTGTTTCGTAACAGTCCATCGCGGCGCCGATTACGCCCCAGGCGATGGAATAACGGGCTTGTGTCAGGCAGGAAAGGGGGGCCTTTAGCCCTTTCGCGCCGGGCAGAAGATTCTTCCCGGGCAAATGCACGTCATGAAACACCAGTTCGGAAGTTACGGAAGCCCGCAGGCTCAATTTCCCATGCATCTCCGGCGCGCTGAAACCGGCCATTCCCCGCTCTACCAAAAACCCCCGCACCATTCCATCCTCATCCTTGGCCCAAACGACCGCCACATCGGCGATGGAACCGTTTGTTATCCACATTTTGGTCCCGTTCAGGACCCACCCGTCGTCCACCCGTTTGGCGCGCGTCAACATGCCGCCCGGATTGGAACCGAAATCCGGTTCCGTCAGACCAAAACAACCGATCGCTTCCCCTCGCGCCAGGCGCGGCAACCAAAACGTTTTCTGCTCCTCCGAGCCGTAGCGCCGGATCGGGTACATGACCAAACCGCCCTGGACACTGGCAAACGAACGAAGACCCGAATCGCCCCGTTCAAGCTCCTGCATGATGAGCCCATAGGCAACGTTGTTTACACCGG
>JALUTR010000353.1 GCA_027021785.1 Fidelibacterota bacterium
GGCACAGGAAAGGGCCGACGCCCCCGCGCCGCTGATAACCACCCTGATTTCCTCAAGTTTTTTCCCCGCCAGTTCAACCGCATTCAAAAGCGCCGCCGCCGAAATAATTGCCGTGCCATGCTGGTCGTCGTGGAACACGGGAATATCCATCGCCTCGATCAGGCGCCGCTCAATTTCAAAACATTCAGGTGATTTAATATCCTCAAGATTAATGCCGCCGAAAGTGGGCTCCATTAATTTGACGGCCCGGACAAATTCATCAATGTCGGTGGTGTTCAACTCAATATCAAAAACATCAATATCGGAGAATCGTTTAAATAATACTCCCTTCCCTTCCATTACCGGTTTGCCGGCCAGGGGGCCGATATTCCCCAATCCCAATACCGCCGTTCCGTTCGTAATGACAGCCACCAGGTTACCCCGCGCCGTATACAACCGGGCGTTCGAGGGATCCTTTACTATTTCCCGACATGGCTCGGCAACCCCCGGAGTATAGGCCAAGGATAAATCTCTTTGTGTAAGGGTGGGTTTCGTGGCATTGACTTCAATCTTCCCCGGGCGATCAAGGGAATGATAATTAAGGGCTTCCTGTTTGGTAATCATATCAGCCTCGGTAAATAAGTATTAAACAGCCGAATCGGGGTTGCTGTAATTTAACGGACTTTACCCCTAAATATCGAGCGATACAGGATACATTGATCCTGTTTATATACTTTAATCCCATTATCACTCCACGTTCTAACCATCCCCCGGTTCTTTGTTCGATAAAATTAATAAATATTAACGTACTTTTGAAACTATTCACCGAAACAACGGAAAACAAAACCGGAATATATCTTGGGATAGAAATAGGTTGATTTTTGGGGCATAATTTCCCCTTCTTCCGCGACGGCGAATATATCGTTCAAATCGGGTGGTTTTACCAGCCCGGCGATTTCATAGTCCTCTTTGCGCAAGAGGCATTCCCCGGGATCCGATGTTCCACGCAAGTATTCCAATCGTTCCAGATCCTGTTGGATGGTGGAATCCAGGCCCAGGACTTTTTTTAATACGAAATTATGAAAGATATTCACCGGCAGGCGTCTGAACGTATCGGAATGCCCCGGGAATTCCCGAGCCAACTGATCAAAGGCCTTGAAAATCAGGGATAGGGACGTTCCCGTCTTCCGATGATACAATCCCAGGCACACCGCACCCGGTTTAACTTCATCATCGAGAAAGGCCAAAAGTGATTCCAGCGAAGGGTAACGTCGGACTTCAAAATTATGTTCCAGGTCCGACAGGATGTCATCCAGGGGCTTGTCACATGTTTTGATTA
>JALUTR010000354.1 GCA_027021785.1 Fidelibacterota bacterium
TCTTCGTGACCGGGCGGGGGAAAAGGTCAATTGAAGATCATTTTGACCATTCTTTTGAATTGGAGCATAATTTGGTGGAGAAAAACAAGCATGATTTATTGAAGGAGGTGCGAAAGATAAGCGAGCTGGCCGAGTTTTCCTATGTGCGCCAGCAAAAACCGCTGGGCGACGGCCACGCGATAGCGCGCGCGGCGCATTTAATCGGCGATGAACCGGCGTTGGTTATGTACGGAGACAGCTTGTATGACGCGGAAGTCCCGCCGGCAAAGCAGCTGATGGACGTGTTTAACAAATATAATGATCCGGTAGTCGGCTTGGCCGCGGTTCCGAAGGAAGAAGTGGATAAATTCGGGGTGATTGGCGGGGTTGACCTGGGGGAGGGGATTTATGAAATAAAGGAAGTGGCGGAAAAGCCGAAACCGGAGCAAGCTCCGTCCAATTTGGCGGCGGTGGGAAAGTACATAATTACGCCCGAGGTTGTTTCGGTAATAAAAAATATGAATTTTGACAAGACGGGGGAGATAAGACTGGCTGACGCCTTTGACATAATGATTAAAAATAACAGGGCCGTTTACGGCAAGAAACTGAAAGGGGAGTGGCTTGATACCGGAGATAAGTTTAATTTTATTAAAGCCACGATAAAACTTGGACTGAAAAACAAAGAAACAGGAGATAAGCTGCGGCGATACTTGGAGGGATTGTCGCCGAACGCCCGTCGCGAGTGAGGTTTTTTGAATTCACGTTTTTACGAGCGTGAATTTTTTAGCGGCAACCCTGACGAAACTAAGCCTCCGATTGGAGGCTTAGTCTTTTATTTTGGCGATATTGACGAAGATTGCCGTTAGTCGCTATGGCTTCACTTCAATCCATGTCGGCAGAGACGGGCACGGTTTAAGGTCATTTATGGTGTTTGAGGTTGAGTTTTGCGATTGGGCGACCACGTAATAATCATATTGGTAATCCGACACAATATCATTATCGGTGTAGGTATTCGGAGTTGCCGGCGGCAGGGTCGCTATTCGCGAGAAGCTTCCGCTGTTGTTCGTGTCTTTCCATACTTCATATTGGGTTACGTTATCATTGTCTCCGTACGTCCATTTTAGGATAACGGAATCGCAGTTTGAAGAGTTGTCGGCCGTTAATACGGGCGGGCAGTAGTCGGTAGAGCCGGACACTCCTCCCGAGCTTGGCTCCCAAGCGGAATCGGTTCCGCCTCCCAGCGCTTTAACCCTGAAATCGTATGTAGTGTTTTCCGGCATAGTGCCGAGGCATTGTTCTATATTGGCGCCGACGCTGCAGAAGGAATACCAATTTATTC
>JALUTR010000355.1 GCA_027021785.1 Fidelibacterota bacterium
GATGATCCGATCGAACCCGCCGGCGGGCGGGTCGGGCCAGCCCTGGTAGCCATCGCCGATGCGAACGGTGACGTTATCATAACCTAACTCACGCAACCGTTCGGCGGCCGCATTTCCCAATTCCGGAATAATTTCAATCGTGTAAACCTCCCGCGCCAGGCGCGACAATACCGCCGCCTGGTAACCCGATCCCGTTCCGATTTCCAATACTTTATGATCAGGACTCAAGTCCAGCAATTCCGTCATATAGGCCACAATGTACGGCTGGCTTATGGTCTGTCCGTATCCGATCGGCAGCGGCCGGTCGGAATACGCGGCGGACCTCAGGTCTTCAGGAACAAAGAGATGACGAGGAATATTCCTCATGGCGGTCAACACCCGTGTGTCCCGGACACCCCGGGCGGCAATTTGTTGTTTAACCATTCTTTCCCGTAATAGGTCATAATTCGTATCCACCGCCTGCGCCCACAGGAAACCGGTAACGATCAGGAAAAACAAGCAACGAATTTCCGAAGATAAAAGAAAGGTTCCCTTTTTCTTCCGGGTCATCATGCCCCTTGGAGTTTTATTGCCGTTCATACCGTCCCATAAGTGTGGCCGTGCCAATTAGGTGACCTTTCATCGCCTCCTTAAGATCTCCCAACTGGGCATTCATATCCAAGTCCAATCGGTCAACATCCAACGCGTAAAGGGTGAAATAATACCGATGCGGGCCATGTCCTCCGGGCGGGCAGGGTCCGCCATAGCCGGTACGTCGCCAGCTATTCATACCCTGCGTGAGTTCCGTTTGTTCATCCGCAGGGATGCTGTCTTTTAATCCCGTTTTCGTTGCCGGAATGTTCCAGGCAATCCAGTGAATCCAGTCGCCCACGGGAGCATCGGGATCTACACAGATTAACGCAAAACTCTTCACCCCCTCCGGAACTCCCGACCAGGTAAGCGGAGGGGAAATATCTCTTCCTTCACAGGAATAAACGGCCGGTATGGTTTCACCGTTATTAAACGCGGTCGATGATAAACGAAACGTTGACATAGTCTCCTCCTTTCCGGTTTGTCCAAAACCAATTGCCAAACAAAATACAAAGAGTAATGACTGTTTCATTTTACACCTCCTTGCGTAACATAACTCATTTCCGGAGAGAAATCAATAGTTGTTCATCCTATTCATCCTTTTTCTCGGTTCATTGCCATGCAACATGTAATTTTATTAAATCAAACCACGAATTTTAAGGATCATAATGGTGAAGAAATCATTACTGCTGTTTTTATTGCCTGTTTTCCTGTTCTCCCAGATAACACCGGACGAAATATT
>JALUTR010000356.1 GCA_027021785.1 Fidelibacterota bacterium
ATTCGTCACGGTCAATGGGTCTGGTACGACAGTTCAGGTCGGAAAAAAGAACAACGGACTTTTAAAAACGGCGCGGAAAACGGGAAACGTATTGTCTGGTACGCCAACGGTGTTAAGCATTTTCTCCATGACGTTGTGAACGACAGTCTTGAAGGCGATTATTTTGAATGGGATTCATCCGGTGCCCTGCTGGTTGAGGGCAATTATCACCAAAATCGCAAGGAGCTCCTATGGATCACCTACAAAGACGGTGTTCCCGATTTATACGAGGAATATCGAAGTGGAAATCCGGTCTTCTCATTGCAGATGGAATATTATCCCAATGGTCAGGCGGTGGAAGTCCCGGCCTATAAAAACGGCCTGCGGCACGGAAAATGGATCCGGTATTTCGAAAACGGCAAAAAGTCCAGCGTCCGTGAATACAGGAAAGGCAAACCGGACGGAAAGTGGATTACGTGGTATGATTCCACCTTCACCAAAGCCACGGAAACACTGTACGAGGACTCTCTCCGGCAAGGTCCTTATTACGAATGGTGGCCGAACGGCGAACCGAAAACGGAAGGAAATTTCGAGCGGGGTAAAAAACACCTGCTTTGGATTTACTGGGATGAAAACGGACAGAAACGTTTCGAGGAATACCGGATGGGAAAATTGTTCGATACCTTCGAATACGACTACTACCCCAACGGCCAGGTTAAGGAGGAACCATCATACAAGGACGGTCTAAAACACGGTAATTGGTACGCCTATCTCGAAGACGGCAGTTACAGCGGCAAACGATCCTATCGCCGGGGGATGAAACACGGTGAATGGGTGGACTGGTACCACAACAAACAAAAAAGTTTCGCCGGGGTTTACGAAAACGATAAGAAAACCGGCGTCTGGACCTGGTGGTATTATTCGGGCGAAAAAATGAGCGCCGTTGAATTTCGCGATGGGAAAATCGTGTGGGAGAAGTGCTTCAATAAAGACGGCACGGAACGTGACTGCTCCGATCTCTTCGACCCGAATGACCCCGCGCGCGGCACCCCCTGACCGGGCGTTTTTAATTATTCTCCCCCCGGCGCCTCCCTCACCAGCCCCCGCAAACGGGGGGAATCTTCCTGTCCTATTTTTCCTTTACCATCGGAACGAAACGCACCGGAATGGTATTCATCGTTTTGATTGATCCGTCTTCCATTTTTTCCACCACCAGCAGGTCCTGTCCCCACCTCTGCGGTCCCGTGGGGATTACCATTCGGCCGCCGGTTTTTAATTGTTCCACCAATTTCGGCGGAATGTTCTCGGGGGCGGCGGTCACGATGATCCGATC
>JALUTR010000357.1 GCA_027021785.1 Fidelibacterota bacterium
ATGGCTTTATTACTGTTTATAAGTTTGACCTAAATTGCTATCAGGGTAGAGACATTCTAAATCTTACTCTTGAATATCCAAATGGCAAATCGGAAAAATATTTCATTCAAGATGATGGTTACGATGATAGTGGATGCATAAGGATTAAAAGCCAAAAATTGGATGTTAAACTTCCTAATGAGTATGGTATATATAAACTTAAAATATCTGCAAGTGGGGATATGGTTGTTGCGGGCATAGACCTCCCGCCAGATTCTAAATATGTTATAAGTGGAATATATCTGCCTTATACACGTCAGGTAGCGTATTTTAAGCCTGATTTAGATCTTATAAATATATCGTGGCAAAATCCATGGAGTGACCAACAGCTTATTTTACGTTATAATAATACTGTTATTAGAAATTTTACACTTTATAGGACTAAGAGCTGGAAAACTTATTCTATAAATATTCCTGACGGTCTTTATGGCGATATTATTGAAATGGAGGTTTCTGGTCCAACTAAGCTTAGATTCAGAGGATTAAAATATATATCTTTTAATATAACAACATGGTTCAATCCAGAAAGACGCACGATGAATTTAACGGAATTATTTATAAGGGGGAGACAACTTATATACTATGCGAATGTAATTAATTCACATGCTAAAATTATTATACGCAAAATAGATCTTAATGTGTACGATGGTAGTGATGAGGCAAATATCTCACTAATCTCGCCATCAGGAGACATTTATAAGACAACGATCCCAGATGACGGGATTAGTGAGCCACTTAATAAGATTGGATCGCCCATAGTTAGAGAGATTAAACTAAATGAAAGTGGTTTATATCATATAATCGCTTATAATAATGAGGATGTTATAATAAGTGTTGATATATATGGCGGTAACATGGTGTATGCTGGGCAGATTATACCATACTCATCGCTACCATTATATTTTATAGCTAATGATGGTGATGTTGTTGATATAAGTGTTATGACTAAATGGAGAAATACACTTCCAAATATGATAACGATATATTCTCCTGAAGAAAAGCCTATTTACAAAATTAACATTACTGAGACGGATGTATGGTATAGCATAAGGATCAATGTCAATGAGTCTGGAGTATGGAAGTTGGTGCCTAATAATTCACCATATATCTTAAGGATTAGCGGTATTTTACCTTTTTTAGGATTTAATAGGGATGTAATCTTTAATCCGCTTGAGATTACAGTGGAAAATAGGATAATTTTGATACTCACTATATTGTTGATCTTTTCAATGGGGGTTTTGTTAGTTTGGCGATTAAAAATATG
>JALUTR010000358.1 GCA_027021785.1 Fidelibacterota bacterium
GTTTACCTGTTAATGGAAAACGACGTGGTCAAAGACATCAGTTTTGTCGGTTCTGGCTGCGCGATCTCAAAAGCCTCGGCTTCAATCATGACCACGGTTCTGAAGGGGAAAACCCGCGCCGAGGCTTTGAAGCTGTTCGAAGCCTTTCACGAATTGGTAACAACCGGACAGACCGATAAAACCGAACCGGGGAAATTGGCGGTCATGGCCGGTGTACACAAATATCCCGTGCGGGTAAAATGCGCTGTCCTGGCATGGCACACGGTGAAAAACGCATTGGAAGAATCAGGGGAGACGGCTTCAACGGAATAGATGAATCCGGCGGCGGGGTATTTTGAAAATTTCTTTCGACACGATAACGCACGAATACACGAATATTGGTATAAGACTATTACTAATGACTTACATTTATCACTTCGATGTGAAGCACTTATTCACAAATTTCTTACTATTGAAAATTGAGGGAAGTTACTAAAAAAGAAATGGCATTAAGCGTTGTGGTAAACTTAATTCGTACTTTTCTTAGCGTAAGAAAAGTACCAAAAGAAACAGTCGCTGTGCCCCGATTTAAATCGGGGCAAGGCGACAAATTTCAGGTTAAACCATTTTTTTTGGAAATCATGAACCAATATTACACAACTCTATTTTAAAACAATATTATAGGAAACCTATTATAACATAAAAAATGTTAGTAATAATTAATTGGAAACGATTATGTTTGAATCGGATCAAACCACTTTAGTTCGCGACACGGAAGCTTACCTGGTTCCTTCCGGGGATAAGGTTACCTTAAAAAAGGGAGAAAAGGTTCGCATAACCCAGGCTTTAGGGGGGAGTTACACCCTGTTTATCAATGGTAACCTGGTAAAACTGGATGAAAAGGATGCGGATGCCATCGGCAAAAAACCGGTTACCCATGATTTCAAGGGGGAGGTCCCGGCAGCAGGCGAAGAGGTCGACGAAAGAGTAATCTGGGATCAATTACGTAGTTGTTACGACCCGGAAATCCCGGTCAATATTGTTGACCTGGGCCTGATTTACGACTGCAAAATCACTCCCCGGAAAGAAGGTGGAGCCCACGTGGATATTAAAATGACGCTCACGGCTCCCGGCTGCGGGATGGGCGGCGTTATCGCCGCTGAAGTGGAACGCAAAGTAGCCATGGTACCGGGGGTAGCCTCCGTAAACGTGGAACTGGTTTGGGAACCGCAGTGGAACCGGGATATGATGTCGGAGGCCGCGCGCTTACAATTGGGGCTGTTATGAGTAATCACACCCTGGATATTCCCCGGATTCGAAAGGATTTCCCCATATTGGAACAGGAATTCGGAGGCAATCCGCTGGTATATCTGGACAATGCCGCCACCACCCAACGTCCGGAACCGGTACTGGAAACGATCATCGATTTCTATCATACCGCCAACGCTAATGTCCATCGCGGTATTTACGCGTTAAGCGAAGAAGCCACGCAACGGTATGAGACGGCCCGCCACAAAGCGGCTGAATTCATCCATACCCCCGACCCCCGTTCCATCATTTTTACCAAAGGGACCACCGATTCAATCAATCTGGTAGCCTACGCCTGGGGGCGATACCACCTGGGCCCCGGGGATGAAATTCTCATCACCGAAATGGAGCACCACAGCAACATCGTGCCGTGGCAACTGGTCGCCCGGGATACGGGCGCCGCGCTGCGTTACATTCCTTTGAAAGACGACGGCACACTCGACCTTTCAGACCCCGGCCGCTATTTCACGCCGAAAACAAAACTGGTTTGCGTGATTCACCAATCCAACGTTTTCGGCACGGTCAACCCGGTTGAAACAATCATCAATTACGCCCGTCAGGTCGGCGCCCTGGTTCTGCTGGACGGCGCCCAGAGTGTTCCCCACGTGGACGTTAACGTGCAAAAACTGGATTGCGACTTCCTGGCTTTTTCGGGACATAAAATGTTGGGGCCCACCGGCGTCGGGGTCCTGTACGGCAAACCGGAATTGCTGGAAGCCATGGAACCGTACCAGGGCGGCGGGGAAATGATCTCCACCGTTACCATGAAAAGCTCCACCTGGAATACCATCCCCTACAAGTTCGAGGCCGGGACGCCGAATATCGCCCAGGCGATCGGGTTGGGCGCCGCCATGGATTACATCAACGCCATCGGTAAGGACAATTTGCACCGTTACGAACAAACATTACTGACATACGCATTGGAGAAACTGGGCAATGTGGACGGCCTGGTTATTCACGGCTCCGCCCCGGACCGGGGACCGGTCGTCAGTTTCTCCGTCGACCGGGTTCACCCCCACGACCTGGCCCAGTTCCTGGACCAGGACGGCATCGCCATCCGGGCGGGACACCATTGCGCCCAGCCCATTATGCATTACCTGAAAGTAAGCGCCACGACCCGCGCCAGTTTTTACGTGTACAACACCACGGAGGAAATCGATTTCCTCTGTGAAAGCATTGAAAAAGCCCGGAAATTTTTCTGATCAAAGTAATGTATAATACCTGAAATCCGCCGGCGGATGGGTCCGCCAACCGGCGGAACGCGTGATTGAGCATATATATTTCATACCCTTATGCTTTGTGTATTATAACTAACATTTTCTCAATTCGACGTGAGGTGCTTATTCAAAAACTGTCTTACAATTGAAATGGAATTGATTCGTACTTTTCTTAGCGTAAGAAAAGTACCAAAAGAAGCAGTCGCTGTGCCCCGATTTAAATCGGGGCAAGGCGACAAGATATCATGAAATACCAAGTTAAACCATTTTTTGAAAAAACCATTGATCGATATTGTACAACCCTATTCTAAACAATAATAGAGGAAGACTATTATACGTGAGAAATGTTAGTTATAAACAATTCCCCCAACCCGACAAACCGCATCACAGGAAATTCCCGTTCCGAAGTTGAGGTCAATAAAAACTGAAACTCATCGCAGAATTACATAAATTTCTTCATTATAGGATCGTATCCCAACCGGATATGAAATGGGATGTCACGTAAACCGGCAGCGCTTTCTTATCGATCCACGGTTTGATGGAAACAATTTCAGGAAGGCCGCGCTACGATATGGCATTATCACATCCTCAGAAAGGAAATCCCGGGAAGTAAGATGGGGAGCCGCAAAAGCGTTTATCCGCCGGCCCCACCACAATCCGGCATCCGGGAATAACCTTTTCCGCTGAATTCCCGGGGTTTGGGATTCCGGAAAAACTTTGGTGACCAATTAAGGATGCACCACCATGCTCTTATTTTAAACGTCCATTCAAGGCGCAGGAGTTTTACAATGCGACACAAAACAGCTTCGGCAATAATCTTCGGATTATTCCTTTTTACCGTGCTCAAGGCTCAAGCCACCCTTCCCGCCGGGGTATCCGTCCACCGGTTAAACAACGGGCTGAAAGTGCTCCTTATCGAAAACCCGGCTTTACCAATGACCGGTGTAAATGTTGTCGTAAAAACCGGTTCCGCTTACGAAACTTTTGCCACCAACGGAACGAGCCACATGCTGGAGCACCTGCTTTTTAACGGAACAACCTCCAGGAGCCAAAAAGAACTCTACAACGATACCGATCGCATCGGCGGCTACAACAACGCGAACACGGGAGACTATTATACCAATTTCATGATGGTTACCCCGGCGGATAAAATTATTAAAGGAATGGAAATCCAGGCCGACATGTTATTCAATTCCGTACTGCCCGAAGATAAATTTGAGAAAGAGAAGGGAATTGTACTGGAAGAAATTGCTCAGAACCTGAGTCGCCCTTCATCGCAGATCGAACGCAACCTGCTGTCCATCCTGTATCAGGGTCACGCCCTCTCCCTCCCCACCCTGGGAACGTACACGACCATAAACAACATGTCCAGAAAAGACGTATTGGCTTATTACCGTAGGCAATACCGGCCCAACAACATGATACTGAGCGTGGTCGGCAATTTCGACAGCGACACGCTTCTGAAGGTTATCGAAGAATTGTACGGCAGCTATGCTCCCGGATCCATCACCTATCCCGGGGATGCCGAGCTTGCGGTCGGCTTTGCGCCGCCGACGCGACACACCGCTCCGGTCCGTGGATTCCACCACCGTTTCTATTCGGGTAACAACCCGGTGCTTCATATCGCCTTCCCGATTCCGCTCGACATTTCCGCGGAACTGTCCGATTTGCTGGACTTTTCCCTCTCCGAGAAAATCCCCGAAATGGAAGATGTATTAAAACAAAAATTCCCCGGCCGGGTCCGGTCCTTATCGGCCGAACTCCGGCCGGCGCCCGTGGCCAATTACCTGGTGTTAAAAGTCATCTTGGGAACCGATAAACAGATCGGCCCCATCACCACTTATTTAACGAAAAAAATCACACAGCTTGATTTTTCACTTTCGAGAGACCAGGTTGAAAGCCGGATCGCCCGCTCCAAAACCGACTTTTTTAAACAATTGGAAAAGCCGCACATGTTTGGCATTTATCACGCCTCCACCCTGGCCACGGTTGGTATCGACGGATTCTTAAGCAGCCTGGACAAAACCCTTTATTGGTCGGCGGCGAAAGAGCTGAAACGGTTCAAACCGGAGGAAACGCCCACCGTAATTGTCCACCATGTCAATAAACGAAAGGCGACCCGGGACACCCAACAAGCCGCCGTCAAACTTTTCCGTGATCAGGAATCCGGGTTGGACCTGATCGCCAAGCAAAACAGCCTCAGTCCCCTGCTGGCCGTACATTTCCTGATGAAACACAAGGCCGGACTGGAAGCAAAATGGGGTGGCAACGCCGCCAAAATATTACACGACTGTTTCGGTCAAAGGATGAAATCCGAGAAAAATCAGCGGATCAGCCGGCGTTACGGCCTGACCTTTACGGTAAACGATAACCCGTATATTCCCATGGATGATATTTATCTTCATCCCGATTTCGGTTACATCCGGGCCGAAGGACTGGCCGATGATTTAGCCGGGGCAATTACCTACCTGAGCAAACAGATCTTCGATTTCACACCTACGAAAGAGGAATTCGATAAAGCCTATAAGACCATTTCCCACGGTGAATATCTTCTGGCACGAGACAATAACCGTGATATATTCAACAAGACCTACGAGGAACTTATTTTCGAGCCGGAAAAATACCCGGCCGATTCCGTGACCCTGACGTACGATAATTTGCTCCGTTTTACACGGGAGTACTTTCGTCCCCAAAACATGGTTGTCTCAATCGTATCGCCCGCTTCACCCGACAGTGTCTACAAACTGTTTAAAAGGACGTTGCCCGATACACATACGATCACAACCGGGGATTCGGCCGCTTATGAACAATCCTTTACCCGGCTGACGGAACCGGTGTATATTGAAAAACAAGGTGACGGCGAACAATCCTACCTGTTCTGGGGGTTTGTCAAACCGGTGGAGGAAAAAGACAAGCCCGCTCTGAAGGCCCTTTCCCTGGTATTGTCCGACAAGATTATTTTCGACATTCGTGAAAAACAGGGACTGGCATACCGGATGCTGGCCGGGATCGATCTGCGGAAGGACCTGGCCCTCTTTTTCATCCGGTTGGGAACCCGTCCCCAAAACATTGACGTATTGCTCCCGCAAATTCCTGCCTTTTTCCGTCCCGGGATGTTATCGGACATATCCGAATCCGATCTGGAGAAATCCATCAATATGTATTTGGGCCGGATGATGTTCCGCCGCCTGTCCAGCATAAACCAGGCTTTTTACCTGGGATACTCATGGTACCTCTACGGCGATCTCGAACACGACAGCCGTTTTTTGGATGAATTAAAACAGGTTTCGCTGAAAGACATCAACCGGGTGGCAAAAAAATACCTGACCGCGTCGCGTCCCGCCACGGTTATTGTTCGTTGACTGTTTACGGTATGGAATCATCGTGTCATTCACCGGATTAATATCTTTTGCAATCCTGGTTTCGGCTTTCCTGCCGCGTCAAGTCGAGGCTCAAGCGGAACCCGTCAGATTTCAAACCCACGACCTGTATGTTGGGCTCCAAGTGCCTGACCACAAGGCGCAGATTCGCGATGAAGGAACGGTGGAAATACAAAAGGGGTGGAACTATTTCCATGTGAACAACGCGGCCGTGATCACGCATTTTTCCATCGCCGGCAAGGCGGCGGAGGTACTCACGGCGCAACCGGCGGATACCGTGACTTTAGCGGCCTTTTTCGGGGATAAGCCGCCGGCGACAAACGCCAAAACCCGGGCCATGTACGTGTTCTTCAAAGCTGATTCGGAAGGTGTCGTCCCCTT
>JALUTR010000359.1 GCA_027021785.1 Fidelibacterota bacterium
TATTTCGAGTACCCCCTCCCCGGCACCGGCTGTCATCTCCGGTTTAATATAATAATCATATTCACATCGAATGTCCTTAACGTAACGCGCCGAAGCCGCCAGGTGCGATGTCACCGGCCCGGCAAAGGAACCAAGATAGTGCCCATTTAAATGAAGTTCTCCCTGGTAACCGATCCCCCCCAGCCGTATCCGGATCCTGTTCCCGGTCGCGGGGTCGACCGGTATGCGGAGGGCGGCTTTTTCATTTGGAGGGATTACCATTAAACGGTAGCGCCCGGAGAGGTATTTCCCGAAATGATAAGCACGAATATGCAACCAGCTTTCCACATACGCCGCGTTGGTAATGGTGATTACGTGTTTCCCGGCGGGAACCTCCACCTCCAACAGGTTCAAACGGTCCTGATCATTTTCACGATAGGCGATATCCCACTCCGACAACCGGGAATCGACCCTGATTTGCGGCCTTGCTTTTCCGCTCACGCAGATTAACTCCACGGCAAACGTACCGGCAACCGCGTATTCGACAGTGATCGAAACGGATCCGCCGGCGCCGATCCTTTCCGGTACTCTCACCGGCCATAAGGCGCCGTCCCGTTCCAGGTCATAAATAAATGTCCCATCGGCAACCGAAAAATATTTGGTCGCCGGTATTTCATGATCAAAAAATTGATCCTTTGTTTCCAATATCAATTCCTCAAGACTCGGAATCAAATTCCGTCCTGATTCTGTCGCGTCCATATTTTGCTTCATTTTTGCATTCTTCTTTTATTTCGTTGTAAAAACATAATTTTGATTTATTTTAACTAACATCTCTCACGTATAAAAGTCTTCATATAGTATTGTTTAGAATTAGAAAAGGGTTGTACAATATCGATCAATGGTTTTTTCAAAATATGGTTTAACTTGGTATTTCATGATATCCAGTCGCCTTGCCCCGATGTAAAATCGGGGCTTCTTTTGGTATCCCGCAACTGCGGGAAAAAGTACGAATTAAGTCAATTTCAACAGTAAGAAGTTTTTGAATAAGCACCTCACGTCGAAGTGAGAAATGTTAGATCCTAACTTTTTATCTTTCTTCGTTTAGTTCCCCACCCCGTATTGTGCGGGGGTTCGTTGTTAATGCATAATCCGGGTTTATCCATATTTATTTACAGGGATGCGGTTATTCGACAAACTGATTGAATTTGGTATTATTTCGGTGTATCAACTACATTCGAAACTTCAATGAGATTTCCGTCCGGGTCGCGAAAGTAAATCGATATAAGGGGGTCTACAGCACCGGTTCTTCCCACGGGGC